>NZ_JBSFHA010000111.1:0-33611 GCF_053596855.1 Streptomyces sp. NPDC001617 | reverse complement strand
GCGGCGGGCGTCCATCACCGCGCACCTCAAAAAGACACAGCACCGCCCGACCGAGGACGGACACCCCCCGCCCCGGCCCCGACCCACAACCCACCCGTAGGCGCTACGCGCACCCCCACCCACCCCGCACAGGCGCCGCAGGCATCAGGGGCGCGGGGAACTGCGCGACCAGCCCCCACCCACCCGCACCCAAAACTCAGCCCCCAGAGCCAACCCCACCCACAGTGAACCCGATCACCGACCCACCCCCCTCCCGAGTCAGCGCAAACGGCGCCCCCCCATGCGCCATCGCCACCTCCCGCACGATCGACAACCCCAACCCCGACCCCGGCAACGACCGCGCATCAGCAGCCCGATAGAACCGGTCGAACACCCGAGTCAGATCAGGCGCGGAGATCCCAGGCCCCCGATCAAGCACCTCAACCCGCACCGTCCCCGGCCGAGCAGGCCCCGACACAGCGATCTCGATCGGCCCGCTCCCCCCACGGTCGAACTTCGCCGCGTTCTCGACCAGGTTGGAGATCGCCCGCTGCAACATCCCCGGCCGCCCGTCGGTCGTCGTATCCCCACTCGCCCGCACCGTGACAGCACGCCCCGTACGCCGCCGGGCCAGCCCCGCCACGTCCTCGGCGATATCCGCGAGATCCACCCGCTGCGGCGGCTCGTTATCCGACTGCCCCGCCGCGAGATCCACCAACTCATTGACCAGATCAGTCAGTTCACGGGCCTCCTGGCCAAGATCCGCGACCAACTCCTCCCTCGTCGACGGCGGAAACTCATTGATCCTCCGCAGCAACGAGATATTCGTACGCAACGAGGTCAGCGGCGTACGAAGCTCATGCCCCGCGTCCTGCACCAGCCGCCGCTGATCCTCCTCCGACTGCGCGAGCCGCCCCAGCATCCGGTCGAAGGCCCGCCCCAGCCGCCCCACCTCGTCGTATCCGGTGACCGGCACCTCGATACCCAGCCGGCGGGTCCGTGCGACGTCCTCCGCCGCCGAGGTCAGGATGATCAGCCGGCGCGTGATGCGCCGGGCCAGCCACCAGCCGAACAGACCGGCCGCCGTCACCACCGCCGCCATCAGAATCAACGTCCGCTGCTGCAGCGCCCGCAGCAGATCCTCGGTGTCGCTGAACTCCTGCGCGACCTGCACGGCCCCCCGCCCGTCCCCGAGCGAGACGGTCGCAATCCGATACACGTCGCTGTCGACGGCGACGTCCTTGTGCTCCTTGGACTTCCCGGCCGTGAACGTGGCCGCGATCTTCCGGTCCCCAGCCGTCACGGGCAGCCCCGGACTCCCGGAGTCGACCACCGACCCGTCCGGCCCCAGCACCTGCACATCCGTCCGCGCCGGCCGCACGATGTCGTGCCCGGGCGCCGACGACGAAAAGTCGTCCGGGGTCATCCGATGCTGCCGCACCTCGTCCTGCAGATCCTGTACGACCTGGTCGAACACGGACTCCTGGTCGACCCGCACCAGCCGCGCCGCGGCGCTGTACGACAACACGCCGACCAGCACGGTCACGGCAGCGGTGACCGTCGCGAAGGACACCGCGAACGTCGTGCGCAGGGAGACCAGCCCCGGCCGCCGTCTCGCCAGCAGCCGTCTGATCCGGCCCACTCAGTCCTCCCGCAGCACGTAACCCACGCCGCGGACCGTGTGGATGAGCTGCGGGGCGCCGGGCTCGTCGAGCTTACGGCGCAGATAGCCGACGTAGACGGCGAGGTTCTTCGAGCCGGGCCCGAAGTCGTAACCCCAGATCCGGTCGTAGATGGTCGAATGATCGAGCACGATGCCCGCGTTCCGTACCAGCAGCTCCAGCAGCTCGAACTCGGTCCGGGTCAGCTCCAGCTCCCGCGCCCCGCGCCAGGCCCGCCGCGCCTGTACGTCCATCCGCAGCCCGGCGGCCTCGATCTGCCGGTCGCCGGAGGTGGCGGCGGGGAGTTCCTTCGGTACGTCGGCCACGGCGCCGTTGTCGGGAGAGGTCCGCCGCAGCAGCGCACGCAGCCGGGCGAAGACCTCCTCCACGTCGAACGGCTTGACCACGTAGTCGTCGGCGCCCGCGTCCAGACCGGCGATCCGGTCCGCGGTCTCCACCAGCGCCGTCAGCATCAGGATCGGGGTGCGGTCGCCCTCGGCGCGCAGCACCCGGCAGACCTGGAGGCCGTCGATGCCGGGCATCATCACGTCGAGGAGAAGCACGTCGGGTGGGGTCTTGTGGGCCTGCGCCAGCGCCTCCACGCCGTCGGCGACCGCGGTGACCTGGTAGCCCTCCAGGCTCAGGGCGCGCTCCAGGGCATGACGGATGGCGCGGTCGTCTTCGGCGAGCAGCACAGTTTGGGGCACGGACCCAGTCTGCCAAGGCCTCCGGCGGTTGAGTCGGGTGAGCGTCCCTACGATCACCCTTTTTACCCGCCTCTCACCGTCACACGGGCAACCTGACCGTGCCTCCTACCGTCCTCTCACGATGGGGCTGAGGCCCTGGGGGCTGCCGCCCCCAGACCCCCGCTCCGGCCCTGAACGGGCCTCGTCCTCGACCGCCGGACGGGCTGAAAACGCTGACCGGCGCCGAGAAGTGCCGCCCTCACGGGGTGGGCAGGGGATCGGGATGGCAATCCCTCGTCCTCAAACGCCGGACAGGCTGAATACCGCGGCCCGGCATCTCCTCCTCGAGCACCGGCCGAGCTGCATGCTGCAAACCTGCATCCTCAAGCACCGGACGGGCTGAGCCTCGCCAGCTGTTCCTCGAACGGCACCAGCTCCGGCCCCCGCTCCCCCCGCCGCGGCGCGAGCCCCGTCATCAACCCCGCCAGCTCCCCCGCAGCCCGCTCGATCCGGCCGTCCAGCCCCTCCGCACCCCAGTCCTCCGACGCGGCGTACACCCCCGTCGGCACGACCACGGCCCGCAGGTACGCGAACAACGGACGCAGCGCATGCTCCAGCACCAGCGAATGCCTCGCCGTACCGCCGGTCGCCGCGATCAGCACCGGCTTGCCCGCCAGCGCGTCCTTGTCGCTCACACTCAGCACGTCGAAGAAGGACTTGAACAGTCCGCTGTACGAGGCGGAGAACACCGGCGTGACGACCACCAGCCCGTCCGCCTCCGTCACCGCCTCCAGCGCGGCCGACAGACTCCGCCCCGGGAACCCGTTCGTGAAGTTGTGCGCTATCTCGACCGCGAGCTCACGCAACTCCACGACCCGCACCTCCACCGGAGTCCGCCGGCCCACCGCCGCGGCCAGCCGGTCCCCCAGCAACCGCGTGGACGACGGCACACCCAGCCCCGCCGAGACGACGACGAGCCTCATGCCACGACCTCCTTCTCCGCCGCGGCCAGCAGCGACGCATGCGTCGGCGCGTCCGGCACGTCCGCCGGCCGCCCCTTCGCGAACTCCTCGCGCAGCACCGGCACGACCTCCTCGCCGAGCATGTCGAGCTGCTCCAGCACGGTCTTCAGCGGCAGCCCGGCATGGTCCACCAGGAACAGCTGGCGCTGGTAGTCACCGGCGTACTCGCGGAAGGCCAGGGTCTTCTCGATCACCTGCTGCGGGGAGCCCACCGTCAGCGGGGTCTGCTCGGTGAAGTCCTCCAGCGACGGCCCGTGCCCGTACACCGGCGCGACGTCGAAGTACGGCCGGAACTCCCGCACCGCGTCCTGCGAGTTCTTCCGCATGAAGACGTGCCCGCCCAGCCCCACGATCGCCTGCTCCGGCGTCCCGTGCCCGTAGTGCGCGTACCGCGTCCGGTACAGGTCGACCATCCGCTTGGTGTGGTCGGCCGGCCAGAAGATGTTGTTGTGGAAGAAACCGTCGCCGTAGTACGCCGCCTGCTCGGCGATCTCCGGCGACCGGATCGAGCCGTGCCAGACGAACGGCGGCACCCCGTCCAGCGGCCGGGGCGTCGACGTGAACCCCTGCAGCGGCGTCCGGAACTTCCCCTCCCAGTCCACGACGTCCTCGCGCCACAGCCGGCGCAGCAGCGCGTAGTTCTCGATGGCGAGGTTGATGCCCTCGCGGATGTCCTGGCCGAACCAGGGGTAGACCGGTCCGGTGTTCCCGCGTCCCATCATCAGGTCCACCCGCCCGTCCGCCAGATGCTGGAGCATCGCGAAGTCCTCGGCGATCTTCACCGGGTCGTTGGTGGTGATGAGGGTGGTGGAGGTGGAGAGGACCAGCTTCTCCGTCTGCGCGGCGACGTAGCCGAGCATCGTGGTGGGGGACGACGGCACGAAGGGCGGGTTGTGGTGCTCACCCGTGGCGAACACGTCCAGCCCCACCTCTTCGGCCTTCAGCGCGATGGCGACCATGGCCTTGATGCGCTCGCGCTCGGTCGGCGTACGGCCCGTCGTCGGGTCCGGCGTGACATCGCCGACGCTGAAGATCCCGAACTGCATGGTCGCTCACCCTCCAAGTTGTTGACGATTAAACTATACCGGCAAACGGCCTCCCCCTCCCCCGTATTCCGCCGACTGTCAGTGCCCCGCCCTACGATCCCCCCATGGCCGCCCCACGCCGTGACACCCGAGGCATCGTCGACGCAGCGGAACTGTTCGCCCGTGTCCGCTTCCGGCGCCGCGAGCCCGCCGCGCCCCTGCGCCCCTATCTGGAGCACTACTGGCTGATCGACTGGGACCTCACCGAGCCGTACGCCTCACACGTGGTCCCGCATCCGTCGGTCAACATCGTCTTCCAGCGGTTCGCGGACCAGGAGCCCTTCGTCGAGGTGGCGGGCATCGGCATCGGCCTCTTCACACAGAAGCTGGAGGGGCGGGGGCGGGTGTGCGGGATCCAGTTCCGGCCGGGCGGCTTCCGCCCCTTCTTCCCCGACCGCGCCGTCTCGGAGTGGACCGGCGAGCGGGTCCGCCTCCCGGAGACCGACACGGCCCCCGTCCTCACCCCGGACGACGAGGACGCCCGGGTAGCCGCCCTGGACGCCTTCCTCCTCGCCCTCGACCCCCGCCCCGACCCCCAGGCCGACCTCGCGATGGCCCTCACCGACCGCATCCGCAGCGACCGCACGATCCGCCGCGTCACCGACTTCGCCCGCGCCCAGGGGATGTCCGTACGACTGCTGCAGCGCCTGTTCGCCGGGCACGTCGGCGTCGGCCCCAAGTGGGTCATCCTGCGCTACCGCATCCACGAGGCCCTGGAGCGCGCCGAGACCGACCGTGACGTGGACTGGGCGACCCTCGCGGCCGACCTCGGCTATGCCGACCAGGCCCATCTGGTACGGGACTTCACGGCGACGGTGGGGGTGCCGCCCACCGCCTACGCCGCCGATCCAGCGACTTCAGGAACGTGAACGCCATCGTGCCCGTCCGCTCCCGCGGAGAGAACCGGTGCACGGCGCGGTCGGCGCGGCAGCCGTGACCACCGTGTACGTCGCGGCGGTCGGTGACGGCGAGACCCACGCCCTGCACATGAGCCTCACCGTGGTCGCCGCGGCCGTCGCCCTGTGCCTGCCCCTCGTACCGCTGCTGCCACGCAAGGCACCGGCGGAGCAGCACCACTAGGGGACGAGGACCAGTCCGCCGCGCACCCCGCCCCCGGCCAGAAGGGCGTGTGCCTTCGCGGACTCCTCCAAGGCGTACGTCTCGGCCACCCGCAGGGTCAGCGCGCCCTCGTCCACCAGGCCGACCAGCTCGGCCAGCCGCGCACCGTCCGCGGTCACCCCGACGGAGGTCGTCCGCACCCCGCGCACCGAGGCGGGCTCGGCCCCCGGCCGGACGCCGACGTAGACACCCCCGTCCCGCACCCACGGCAGGGCCGCCTCACCGAGGACCGCCGGGTCCAGCACGCCATCGACGCTCCCGGACTCGACGGCACCGCTCGTGAAGTGCGCGGCCCCCAGGGACCGTACGAGCTCCTCGTCGCCCTCCCGGGCCAGTCCGGTCACCGATATCCCCCGGTGGGCGGCGAGTTGGACCGCGAAGCCGCCGACCGCGCCCGCCGCACCGGTGACCAGAAGGGACTGCCCCTCCGTCAACTCCAGCAGATCCAGAGCCTGTACGGCGGTCAGGGCGTTCAGCGGCAGCGTCGCCGCATGGACGGCGTCCACCGTCGCCGGCGCCTTCGCGACCGCGTCCGTGGCGACGACGACGAACTCGGCATGGGCGCCGAGCGACTTGGCCACGCCGGCCTGGAGCGCGACCACCTCGTCGCCGACGTTCCACGCGGACGCGACCCCCACCGCGTCCACCGTCCCCGCCACGTCCCAGCCGAGGCCGACCTGCTTGCCCGCCCCGCCGAAGAAACCGCCCCGGGCCGCCAGGTCCACGGGATTCAACGCGGCACCCGCGACCCTGATCCGCACCTGCCACTCCGACGGCTCGGGCAGCTCGCTCTCCACGACCTCCACGGCCTCGGGTCCGCCGAACGTCCTCACCACTGCAGCACGCATGAGCACAAGCTCCCTGTTCGTCACTGTCCGCCTCGGTATCTCCTCAGCTGTCGACAACCCTAGGAAGAGTTACTATCCATCGGTAAGTAGTTACCTGAAGGTGCCTAAGTCCCTCAGAGGTGAGCGATGGCGACCACGACAGCGGCCCAGCGCCGTGAGCAGGCACGCGCGGAGTACGACGCCTTCATCAGGGCCTGCCCCACCAACCAGCTCCTCGACCGCATCAGCGACAAGTGGGTCAGCCTGGTCGTCTGCGCCCTGGCCCCCGGCCCGATGCGCTACAGCGAACTCGCCCGCAAGATCGCCGGTGTCAGCCCGAAGATGCTCACCCAGACCCTGCGCTCCCTGGAACGCGACGGCCTCCTCGGCCGCACGGTCACCCCGTCCGTCCCCGTCCGCGTGGACTACGAACTCACCCCGCTCGGCACCAGCCTCTCCGTGCTGCTCGCGGGCGTGAAGGACTGGGCGGAGACCCACATCGAGGAAGTGCACGAGGCCCGGGGCCACTACGACGCGGCGGCGGCCGAGACCGCATAGAGGCGCCCCGGGCCTTCCGGGCCTTCTGATCTTTCTGGGCCTTCTAGACGTCCCCGGCCCGCAGCCGCGCCACCTGCGCCCCGCTGAACTCCACCGTCCGCCTCATATGCCCGACGATCACGGCGAGTTGGGCGTCGTCCAGCTCCTCGAACAGGTCGTACCAGCCGCCGCCCAGCCGCTCCCACATCCGGCCGAACTCGGTGATCCGCTCCGGCACGGTCACCACCAGCACCTTCCGCCGGTCGGCCGCGTCCCGCTCCCGGACGACGTACCCCGCCCTCTCCAGCCGGTCCACCAGCCGCGTCGCCGACCCGGTCGTCAGCCCCGTCAGCTCGGCGATCCGCCCGGTCGTCACCGGACCGCCCTCCAGCGTCAGCAGGTTCAGACACTGCAGATCGGTGGGGTGGAGGCCGAGACGGTCGGCGACGGCCTGGTTGAACAGGGCGTACGAGGCCATGTAGCGGCGCGAGACCCCGGCCAGCTCCTCCAGCAGCCGCTCCCGGCCCGTGCTGCCCGCCATCGCCCCGCTCCTCAACTGCCAACCGTCACTGGAAGTAGTACTCGTCAGAAGTACTCGTCAGAAGTAGTACTCGTCCCCCGTGTCCAGGACGAGTACCCGCTGGCGGTCGTTCACCCGGTTCCGGTCCACGGCACCCGCGCTCCCCACCGTATCGATCTCCAGCAGCACCTCGGACGGCGCGCCGAGCAGCCGTACCCGCACAGCGATCTGCTCCCCGATGTCGTCCGCCGCCAGCGCCCCCACCCGGCACAGCACCACCCGCTCCTGCGACCGGGCACACCCCACCGGCAACACCTGCGCGGCCGCCAGCCCCACCGACCATCTGAGCCGCACCGTCGCGTCCGGCACGGCGGACAGCCCGTGATTGCGCGGCGTGAACCGCACGTCGACCGTGCCGCCCGCCATGGAGGCGGCACCGTGATAGGCGAGATCGGCCTCGGGATCGGCGTTCCGGACCGCACCGGCGGGCAGGGCACCCGCACCCACCACCGCCAGGGCCGCCACCCACACCGCAAGCACGCTCCGGACTCCCCACATACGACCACCACTCCTCGCTCCGCCGCGGACGTACGGATGTATCCCACGCCGCGCACGGCACAGGCGCCCTCCAACAGGTGACAGACACCCCGCATGCGAGGCTGGCGCCCATGCTCATCGCCCGCTCCGCAGCCCTCTTCGTCGTCGCCGCCCTCTTCGAGATCGGCGGCGCCTGGCTGATCTGGCAGGGCGTGCGCGAACACCGGGGCTGGCTCTGGATGGCGGGCGGAGTCCTCGCCCTGGGCGCCTACGGCTTCGTCGCCACCTTCCAGCCGGACGCCCACTTCGGCCGCATCCTCGCGGCCTACGGCGGCATCTTCGTGGCGGGCTCGATCCTGTGGGGAGTGGTGGCGGACGGCTACCGGCCCGATCGATGGGACATCGCCGGGGCACTCGTATGCCTGGCAGGCATGGCCCTGATCATGTGGGCACCTCGAAACGGAGGGTGAGATCACCCATCTCAGGGGCGCGGGGCCGTATCGATATGCGGCTCCGCCGCGTGGGCGCGAGCAACCGCCAACGACCCGCGGCCGCCCCATCACGCCCACTCCCACGGCGCCTATCCTTGCCACCACAAGCCCGCACATATGAACCCACCTCAGGAGCGAACCCCATGGCCTCCCGCATCGCGGTCGTCACCGGCGCCAGCAGCGGAATCGGCGCCGCAACCGCCCGCCGGCTGGCAGCCGCCGGCTACCGAGTAGTCCTCACCGCCCGCCGCAAGGACCGCATCGAGGCGCTGGCGGAGGAGATCAACACGGCGGGCCACCAGGCGACGGCGTACCAGCTGGACGTCACCGACCGCGCGGCCGTCGACGAGTTCGCCACCGCCTTCAAGACGATCGGCGTCCTCGTCAACAACGCCGGCGGCGCCCTGGGGGCCGACCCCGTCGCCACGGGCGACCCCGCCGACTGGCGCGCGATGTACGAGACGAACGTCATCGGCACCCTGAACCTCACCCAGGCCCTCCTCCCCAAGCTGATCGCGAGCGGCGACGGCACGGTCGTGGTCGTCTCCTCCACCGCCGGCCACGGCACCTACGAGGGCGGGGCGGGCTACGTCGCCGCCAAGCACGGCAGCCACGTCCTCGCCGAGACCCTCCGTCTGGAGATCGTCGGCGAACCGGTCCGCGTCATCGAGATCGCGCCCGGCATGGTCAAGACGGACGAGTTCGCCCTCACCCGCTTCGGCGGCGACGAGGACAGGGCGACGAAGGTGTACGAGGGCGTCGCGGAGCCGTTGACCGCCGACGACGTCGCGGACACGATCACCTGGGCGGTCACCCGACCCCACCACGTCAACGTCGACCTCCTGGTCCTCCGCCCGCGCGCACAGGCGTCGAACACCAAGGTCCACCGGGAACTGTGATGACGGACGACGACGCCGCGCAGGATGCCGAGCGGCGACGCCTGTCGCTGGAGAAGAAACGCGAGCGCTACGTCTGGTACTACCTCGCGTACTTCCTCTTCGGCATCCACGTCGTGGCGTTCGTGATGATCTACGCCGTGCTGCACGCGAAGTAGGCATAGGGTCACCCTCTGTGGACCGACACATACCTTTCGACGCGCTGCACAACTTCCGCGACCTGGGCGGCTACCCCACCCCCGACGGCCATCGCGTCCGCCACGGCCTCCTGTACCGCGCGGACTCCCTGGGCAAGCTGCGCACCGGTACGGCGGACTGGTCCCGCTTCCTATCCCTCGGCATCGCGACGGTGATCGACCTCCGCCACCCCTGGGAGGCGGAGAAACGGGGCCGTGTCCCGGCCGACGCGTCCTTCACCTACCTCAACCTCAGCATCGAACACCGCCCCTACGACCAGGCCGCCCTGGCCCCCGGCATCGAGCCGGGCCCCTACCTGGCGGAGCGGTACATGGAGGTGGCGGAGGACGGGGTCAAGGAGATCCGCAGGGCCCTGGAGCTGGTGGCGGAGTCAGCCGAGTCCTCCACTCCCCTGGTCTTCCACTGCGCCTCGGGCAAGGACCGCACGGGCCAACTGGCCGCACTGATCCTGGGTCTGCTGGGCATCCCCGAAGAGACGATCATCGAGGACTTCAGCCTCACGGAACTGGCGACACCGGCGATCCGGGCGACCTGGGAGACCAGAGAGGGACACGCCCCGCCCTGGCCGGGTTTCGGCCGGGCCCCGGAGTCGGTGATGCGCCTGTTCCTGTCCGCCCTGAAGGCGCGCTACGGCGGAATCGAGCCCTACGTCAACGAGGCCCTGTCCCTGAACGCGGAGGACCTCTCCACCACGCTCCGCACCCACCTCCTGGAACCCCGCCCCACCACCCACCCACCCCTGACCTACCGCAGGGCAACCCCGCCGGACGCACCCGCCCTGGTCCGCCTCCGCGACACGGCGGCGCTCTGGCAACTGGCCCGAGGAATCGACCAGTGGAAGCCGGCCGAGAAGAACGAGGCCCACTTCACCACCCGCATGCGGGAGGGCGAGGTCTGGCTGGCCTACACGGGCACCCACCTGACCGGCGCCTGGGAGTTGTGGTGGGACGACGTGGCGGCCTGGGGCCCGCGCCCCTCCGACGCCGGCTACATCCACCGCCTGATGACAGCCCCCCACACCTCCCCACCGGGCACCGGCCGCCGCATGCTGGCCGAAGCGGAATCCCGCATCACCGCCACAGGCCGCCCCTACGCCCGCCTCGACTGCCTCGCCTCCAACCCCCGACTCCGCGCCTACTACGAGTCGGCGGGCTACCGGGTCGTAGGCGAACAGCCGGCGAAGGAGGGCGGGTTGGGCAGCCCGTACGCGGTGACCTTGCTGGAGAAGCGGCTCTCGTAACCCACAAGGGCTCGCGCCACAACAGAGAACCATCGCGCTGACCGACCGAATGTGGCCCCCGATTCCCGAAGGGGCCACATTCCTCAACCCTTCACGCAGACAACCTGCTTCAGCTTCGCCACGACCTCCACCAGGTCCCGCTGCTGGTCGATGACCTGCTCGATCGGCTTGTAGGCGCCCGGGATCTCGTCCACGACGCCGGAGTCCTTACGGCACTCCACGCCCCGCGTCTGCTCCTCCAGGTCCTTCGTCGAGAAGCGCCGCTTCGCCGCGTTGCGGCTCATGCGCCGACCGGCGCCGTGGGACGCCGAGTTGAAGGCCTTCTCGTTGCCGAGGCCCTTCACGATGTACGAACCCGTGCCCATGGAGCCGGGGATGATCCCGTACTCACCGGAGCCGGCCCGGATCGCGCCCTTGCGGGTGACGAGCAGGTCCATGCCCTCGTAGCGCTCCTCGCTCACATAGTTGTGGTGGCAGGAGATCTCCGGCTCGAAGGTCGGCTTCGCCTTCTTGAACTCCTTGCGGATCACGTCCTTGAGGAGCGCCATCATGATCGTGCGGTTGTACTTCGCGTATTCCTGAGCCCAGAACAGGTCGTTGCGGTACGCGACCATCTGCGGGGTGTCCGCGACGAAGACTGCGAGGTCGCGGTCGACCAGTCCCTGGTTGTGCGGAAGCTTCTGGGCCACACCGATGTGATGCTCGGCAAGTTCCTTGCCGATGTTCCTCGATCCGGAGTGCAGCATGAGCCACACCGAACCGGATACGTCGATGCACACTTCGCAGAAGTGGTTGCCGCTTCCGAGCGTCCCCATCTGCTTTTCGGCACGGTCGTGACGGAATTTGACCGACTCGGCAACCCCGTCGAACCGCCCCCAGAAGTCGTCCCACCCACCGGTCGCAAACCCGTGCAGCCGTCCCGGGTCCACGGGATCGCCATGCATACCCCGCCCCACCGGAATGGCCTGCTCGACCTTCGACCGCAGCCGCGACAGATCCCCCGGCAGGTCGTTCGCCGTGAGCGACGTCTTCACCGCCGACATTCCGCAGCCGATGTCCACCCCCACCGCCGCAGGGCACACGGCCCCCTGCATGGCGATGACGGACCCGACCGTCGCGCCCTTGCCGTAGTGGACGTCCGGCATGACCGCCAGGCCCTTGATCCACGGCAGGGTCGCGACGTTGCGCAGCTGCTGGAGGGCGACGTCCTCGACCGACGTGGGGTCGGTCCACATACGGATGGGGACCTTCGCGCCCGGTATCTCTACGTAGGACATATCTTCCTCGTTCCCCCGGAAACCTGACAGAAGTCTCACATCGCAAAAGCCGCGCCGGGGTCAACGAATCGGACAACGGACCAGCGTTCGCGGTGTTGCGTGCGATACACATTGTCTGCAGGGGGCGCCCCCGTGCGGCAAGCGAATAACCAGCGGGGACACTGGAAACACCCCGGCATCGAGACACCGTCGAGAGGAGCCCGACCGTGCGGAAGGCCTACGTACCCGGCACCGTCGCCCTCCTCGCGGCGCTGCTGGCCGGCTGCACCAGCGGCTCGAGCACCAGCGGCAGCACCGACGCCGCGAACCCCGGTGACGCCGGCACGGCGACCGCCGCGGCCCAGCCGGGCAAGTACGACACGCTCCCGGAGCCCTGCGGCGCGATCACGCACGGCACCCTCGACTCCCTCCTCCCCGGCATCAAGCAGATCACGGACGAGGAGCAGCGCCAGAAGGCGTACGAGGGCGAGGCGACGCAGACGTTCGACACGGACCGGAAGGTCGGCTGCCGTTGGAAGGTGGAGTCGACCGACGCCACCGACCATCTCTTCGTCGACTTCGAGCGGGTCGTGTCGTACGACAACTCGGTGAGCGACGACGCCCAGGCGCAGGAGCTGTTCGCGGAGAAGGAGACGGCGGCGGATCTGCCCGAGCCGTCGACCTCCGCGGGTTCCGAGTCGGCCTCGGGCGCCGACGCCTCCAGCAGTGCCGACCCCGGTTCCTCCCCCTCGTCCACGCCTTCTTCATCCTCCTCTTCCTCGGTCACGCCTTCCGCCCTCCAGCCCCGCACTCTCTCCGACCTCGGCGACGAGGCGTTCCTGAACGACGCGCTGAGCGGTTCCGGTTCGACGGCTCAGCAGCGCACGGTGACTGTGGCGTTCCGCACGTCCAACGTCATCGTGACCATCGAGTACGAGGAGCAGCCGGCGACGGTCGGCGTGGTGCCGGACAGCAAGGAAATGCAGGACAGGGCCCGGAATCTGGCCTCGAAGCTGGCGGATGTGCTGGGCGGTTGACGGCACTTCGCGGGTACCTCACACCTCTGCGCAAAGGTTTCGAAACAAAACCGCACAGCTTCCTCACCGCGTACCGTGGCCCCTCGGACCGGAACGCCGACCGCGGGAACCACGAGCGTCATGAGTGAAGGAACCATGCAGCGAGCAGCAGAGCGAGATCAGCGGAGCCAGCGACAGCTGGGGGTCCCTCCCACGCCTTTCAGGCAGTGGGGGAGAGCCAAGGGGCGTGGCCGCGTCCTTGTGTGCGCGGCCGCGGTGCCGGTGGTGCTGCTGGTGGCCGGATGTTCCTCGGACTCGGGTTCGGGTGACAGCGGCAGCAAGGGCTCGGACGCCGGTGGTACTGCGGCCTCGGGCGGCGGCGCGAGCGCGTCTCCGACGGTGCAGGCGGCGGCGTACAAGAAGCTGCCGGGCTCGTGCGGGGTGCTGTCGAAGAAGACGTTGACGTCGCTGGTGCCGAAGGGGGTCAAATCCGGCAAGGCGGGCACCTCCAGTGACACGGCGACGCGGGCGAGCTGCTCCTGGAGCAGCCTGGACAACAACGGCGTGAAGGGTTCCCAGTTCCGCTGGCTGAACGTGTCGCTGCTGCGCTTCGAGTCGGACGCCACACGCGGCGAGGGCAACCAGCTGGCGCACACGTACTTCCAGAAGCAGGTCAAGGACGCCCAGGCGGTCGAGGGCGCGAAGAACACCAAGTGGCAGACGGTCGCCGGGACGGGCGACGAGGCGACGCTGGTGCGTTACGACCTGAAGAAGAAGGAAGGCGCCTTCAAGCAGCAGACGCTCGTGACGCGTGTCGAGAACGTGGTCATCACGCTCGACTACAACGGCGCGGGCCTGGCGGGCGAGAAGACCCCGAGCGCGGACTCCCTCGTGAAGCTGGCCGAGCAGGCGGCGAAGGAGGCGGTGGCCACGGTGTCGGCCGCGAACGGCGCAGGCGGCACGGGCTCCGGCTCGGGTACGGGAGCGGGCACGACGAGCCCGTCGCCGTCCAAGTCGGCGTCGAAGTCACCGTCGGCGTCGCCCTCGAAGGCCGCCAAGTCCTCTTCGGCCTCTCCCTCCTCCTCAGCGTCGAAGAAGAGCTGACTGTCACATCTGGACGCCAATTCGCAGCTCAACACCGCTTTTTGACGGAGCCCGGGCCCCTCAGGGGACCGGGCTCCGCCCGTCCGGCAACACGTGCGGCGCACACATGTGCCACCCTGTTGCGCGCAACAACACGCAAGGGGAGGGGAGTACGGGTGGCCGCGCCACTGCAGCTGACTCGGATGCACCGCGTTCTCATCGGCGTGGTCGTAACCGGCGCCGTGATCATCGCCGGTATCGGCTTCGCCGGTTCGTACGCGGCGGTCCGCGAGTTGGCCATCAAGAAGGGCTTCGGGAACTTCGCGTACGTGTTCCCGGTCGGCATCGACGCCGGAATCTGTGTCCTGCTGGCCCTGGACCTCCTCCTCACCTGGATCCGCATTCCCTTCCCCCTCCTCCGCCAGACGGCCTGGCTGCTGACGGCGGCGACGATCGCCTTCAACGGCGCGGCCGCCTGGCCGGACCCGCTGGGTGTGGGCATGCACGCGGTCATCCCGGTCCTGTTCGTGGTCGCGGTCGAGGCCGCCCGCCACGCCATCGGCCGGATCGCGGACATCACGGCCGACAAGCACATGGAGGGTGTCCGCCTCACCCGCTGGCTCCTCTCCCCCATCCCGACGTTCCTGCTCTGGCGCCGCATGAAGCTGTGGGAGCTGCGCTCCTACGAGCAGGTGATCAAGCTGGAACAGGAGCGGCTGGTGTACCAGGCGCGCCTGCACTCGCGGTTCGGGCGGGCGTGGCGCCGGAAGGCGCCCGTGGAGTCCCTGATGCCCCTGCGTCTGGCCCGCTACGGCGTCCCCCTGGCGGACACGGCCCCGTCGGGCTTGGCGGCAGCGGGCATCGAGCCGGTCCTGATACCACCGCCACCGCAGTTGGAGGCCGCTGGGGCGGCGCCCGTCCCACGGAAGGCGGCGCCTCCCGGCGAGCGGCGCCAAGAGCTGGTCAGCGCCCCGGACGCCGAGCAACAGGCTTACGAACCCGAGCCCCGGCCCGTCCCCGAGCCCGAAGTGAGCCCCTGGCTGCACGCGAGGCCCCCGCAGCAGATCGAGTACCACGGCGGCTACAACCCCGCCTACGACCCCTCGGACCAGTACGCCGAGTGGTACGAGGAGCAGAAGCAGGCGGACCAGTACCGCGAGCAGTTCGAGGAAGAGCCCCCGCCGCCCGGTCAGGAACCGTCTCCGGAGGAGACCGGCACCTTCCCCATCCCGGTGGGCCCGAACCGCACCCGCGAACTCGGTGAAGGCGGTGGGCCCCCGGAGCCCCCGCAGCCGACCGAGGAGGACTTCTACCAGGTCTTCCGTCAGTCGATAGACGGCAGTTACCCGACGGCCGGCCAGTTCCGCGCCAACGTGGAGGCCACGTACGGCACCGCCCTCCCGCACCGCGACGCCGAGCGCATGGTCAACCGCTTCACCAACCGCCACACGGCGGAGCTGCAGGAAGACCACATCGCATAAGGACGCAAAAAAGGACGTGAAAGGGGGGCCCTCAGCTGAGGGCCCCCCTTTTCGTCGCCGCTTACTCGTTACTCCCCGAGCAGCCGCCGCACCCGCTCCTGCCCCACCGCCAGCAGCAGCGTGGGCAGTCGCGGACCCGTGTCGCGGCTGACCAGGAGCTGGTACAGCAGGGCGAAGAAGGTCCGCTGGGCCGTCTTGATCTCGGCGGGCAGTTCCTTGGGCCCGGCGTCCGCGGAGAAGCCGGCCTGCACCTTCGGGACGCCGTAGACGAGGTGGGTGAGCCCGTCGAGCGACCAGTGCTCGGCGAGGCCGTCGAGCAGCAGTCGTACGGACTGCTGGGACGCCTCGTCGAGGGACTTCAGCAGCTCGGCGTCCGGCTCCTCGCGCACGATGGTCCGCTGGTCGGCGGGGACGTGCGTGTTGATCCAGGCCTCGGCCTTGTCGTACCGCGGCCGTGCCTCGTCGAGGGAGGTCAGCGGGTCGGACGGGTCCAGCTCGGAGAGGATCCGCAGGGCCTGGTCCTCGTGCCCGGCGGTGATGTCGGCGACGGACGCGAGCGTCCGGTACGACAGCGGGCGCGCCGTCCTCGGCAGCTCACCCGCGGCCGTACGCACCGCGCGGGAGTGCGCGGCGACGTCGGCCGGGAGGGCGGAGCCGTCGGCGACCTTGCCGTCCAGCTTGTCCCACTCGTCGTAGAGCCGCTGGATCTCCTGGTCGAAGGCGATCTTGAAGGACTGGTTGGGCCGGCGCCGGGCGTAGAGCCAGCGCAGGAGCTGCGGCTCCATGATCTTCAGGGCGTCGCCGGGGGTGGGCACGCCACCGCGCGAGGACGACATCTTCGCCATGCCGGAGATGCCGACGAAGGCGTACATGGGGCCGATCGGCTGCTTGCCGCCGAAGATCCCGACGATCTGCCCGCCGACCTGGAACGAAGACCCCGGGGAGGAGTGGTCGACGCCGCTCGGCTCGAAGATCACACCCTCGTAGGCCCATCGCATCGGCCAGTCGACCTTCCAGACCAGCTTGCCGCGGTTGAACTCGTTGAGCCGGACGGTCTCGGAGAAGCCGCAGGCCGTGCAGGCGTACGTCAGCTCGGTGGTGTCGTCGTCGTACGAGATGACCGTGGTGAGGTCCTTCTCACAGTTGCCGCAGTACGGCTTGTACGGGAAGTACCCGGCGGAGCCGGACGAGCCGTCGTCCTCGCTCGCCGCGCCCGAGCCCTCCTCGGCCTCCAGTTCGGCCTCGTCGACGGCCTTCTGCTGCTGCTTCTTCGCCGGGGCCTTCTTGGTGCGGTACTGGTCGAGGATGGCGTCGATGTCGCCGCGGTGCTTCATGGCGTGCAGGATCTGCTCGCGGTAGGCACCGGCGTTGTACTGCTCGGTCTGGCTGATCCCGTCGAACTCCACGCCGAGTTCGGCCAGCGCCTCGACCATCGCGGCCTTGAAGTGCTCGGCCCAGTTCGGGTACGACGACCCCTTCGGCGCCGGGACGGAGGTCAGCGGCTTGCCGATGTGCTCGGCCCACGTCTCGTCGACACCGGTGACGCCGGCCGGCACCTTGCGGTAGCGGTCGTAGTCGTCCCAGGAGATGAGGTGACGGACCTGGTGACCGCGGCGGCGGATCTCGTCGGCGACGAGGTGGGGGGTCATGACCTCGCGGAGGTTGCCGAGGTGGATGGGCCCGGAGGGGGACAGCCCGGACGCGACGACCACGGGTTTGCCGGGGGCCCGACGCTCCGACTCCTCGATGACGTCATCCGCGAAACGGGAGACCCAGTCGGCGGTCTCGGTGCTCTGAGCCACGATCGGCACGTCCTTCTTTCTCCGGGGCAGCCAGTACGGTCAATCGGCTGACGCCTCATTCTCCCAGACCGCCCCTCGCCCGGGAAAACGGCTTTACCCCCCATGGGATACTGGTGGGGTCTATCGATCCCCACGAGGAGAACGGCTCCCATTCCTATGGCCCCGGTCACGTCCCTCAGCGACAACGTCAACCAGCAGCTCGCCGACGCCCTCGCTTCCACCCTCCCGGAAGCCGACGGAGTCGACCCGCTGCTGCGACGTAGCGACCGGGCCGACTTCCAGGCCAACGGCATCCTGGCGCTTGCCAAGAAGGCGAAGGCCAACCCGCGGGAGCTGGCGACCCAGGTGGTCTCCCAGGTCGTCACCGGCGACGAGCTGATCAAGGACGTCGAGGTCTCCGGGCCGGGCTTCCTGAACATCACGCTCTCCGACCGGGCGATCACCGAGAACCTGGCCGCGCGGTACGCGGACGACACCGGCCGCCTCGGCGTGCCGTACGCCGACAACCCAGGCACGACGGTCATCGACTACGCCCAGCCGAACGTGGCGAAGGAGATGCACGTCGGCCATCTGCGGTCCGCGGTGATCGGCGACGCCCTGCGCGGCATGCTCGACTTCACCGGCGAGAAGACGATCGGCCGGCACCACATCGGCGACTGGGGCACCCAGTTCGGCATGCTCATCCAGTACCTGTTCGAGAACCCCGGCGAGCTGGCCCCGGCGGAGGACGTCGACGGCGAGCAGGCCATGTCGAACCTGAACCGGGTGTACAAGGCGTCGCGCGCGGTCTTCGAAGCCGACGAGGAGTTCAAGGAGCGGGCGCGGAAGAGGGTCGTGGCGCTCCAGTCCGGCGACAAGGAGACGCTCGAACTCTGGCAGCAGTTCGTGGACGAGTCGAAGGTCTACTTCTACTCGGTCTTCGAGAAGCTGGACATGGAGATCCGCGACGAGGAGATCGTCGGCGAGTCCGCGTACAACGACGGCATGCCCGAGACCGCCCGCCTCCTGGAGGAGTCGGGTGTCGCGGTCCGCTCCGAGGGCGCGCTCGTCGTCTTCTTCGACGACATCCGCGGCAAGGACGACCAGCCGGTGCCGCTGATCGTGCAGAAGGCGGACGGCGGCTTCGGCTACGCGGCCTCCGACCTGACCGCGATCCGCAACCGGGTCGTCGACCTGCACGCGACGACGCTGCTCTACGTCGTGGACGTACGCCAGTCCCTGCACTTCCGGATGGTCTTCGAGACGGCCCGGCGCGCGGGCTGGCTGAGCGACGGCGTCACCGCGCACAACATGGGCTACGGCACGGTGCTGGGCGCGGACGGCAAGCCGTTCAAGACGCGTGAGGGCGAGACGGTACGGCTGGAGGACCTGCTGGACGAGGCGGTGCAGCGGGCCGCCGAGGTCGTCCGGGAGAAGGCGCAGGACCTCACCGAGGACGAGATCCAGGAGCGGGCCGCGCAGGTCGGCATCGGTGCCGTGAAGTACGCGGACCTGTCGACGTCGCCGAACCGCGACTACAAGTTCGACCTGGACCAGATGGTGTCGCTGAACGGCGACACGTCGGTCTACCTCCAGTACGCGTACGCCCGTATCAAGTCGATCCTGCGCAAGGCGGGCGAGACGAAGCCGGCCGCGCACCCGGAGCTGGAACTCGCCGAGGCGGAGCGGGCGTTGGGCCTTCACCTCGACGCCTTCGGGGACACGGTCTTCGAGGCGTCCGCGGAGTACGCCCCGCACAAGCTGGCCGCGTATCTGTACCAACTGGCGTCGCTGTACACGTCGTTCTACGACAAGTGCCCGGTACTGAAGGCCGAGACGCCGGAGCAGGTCGAGAACCGCCTGTTCCTGTGCGACCTCACGGCCGGCACGCTGCACCGGGGTATGGCCCTGCTGGGGATTCGGACGCCCGAGCGGCTCTGAGGCCCGACAGCTCTGGAGCCCGCCGCAACACCCCTGATCCGACCGGGGTGTTGCGGCGGGCTTTCGCCGTTCAGCTGTCGCAGTTGACCCAGCGGTTGGAGTCCTTGCGGGACCGTATCGCCCGGCTGGAGGGCCAGGGCGCGGCCCTGAGGGAGGCGGCCGGCACCGGCACGGTCACCGACAACCTCACGACCGCGATCACGGACCTGTTCGACGGGGTGGCCGTCTCGGTCGTGGCCCTCGTCATCGCCCGCGACGCACTCCGCGCGCGTCTGCGGGCGGCCGGTTCACGGGGGATTCCGCCGATGACGGAGGCGGCGGGGATGCTGGCGGGGTATCTGGCGGCGGAGCGGGAGCGGGGCCGTATCGCGGCGGACGCCGACGTGGAGGTCCTCGCACCGACGCTGCTGGGGGCGGCGCATTTGTTGTACGCGGATCGGGAGGCGGGGGTGCCGGACGCCGGGGCGGTGCGGAGGGTCGTCACCGCAGTGATCGCGGGCGCGCCGGCCGGCTGGCGGTACAGCCGTTCAACGCGGTAGCGGCAACCCGAACTCACACCACACGACCTTGCCGGGTTCGCGTTCCTCCACACCCCACTTGTCACTGAGCGCGGCGACGAGAAGCAGGCCCCGTCCACCTTCGTCGGCGTCCTCGGCGATGCGGGGAGTACCGGCCCCGCTGTCATGAACCTCGACGCGGAATACGTCACCGTCGCAGCGGAGGCGCAGCAGGAACCCTCGGCCGGGCGGGACGCCGTGCAGGAGGGCGTTGGTGGCCAGCTCACTGACGCAGAGTGAGACGTCGTCCGCGCGGGGCCAGTCGGCGAGGTTCCAGAAGGGCAGGGCCCAGGTGGTGAGTTGCCTGGCGGCGGGGACGGAGCGGCGGTGCCGGGGGAAGAACTGGTCGAGCTGGTGGGGGAGTTCGGTTTCGGCGTTCACGGGACGAAGGTCGCGCAGAGTTACTACCGTTGATCAGTGCGTGGTCCCGGACGGGGATTTTGTACGGGCGATGTACGGGTTGCGCGTGCTCCGGGACAGGTGGATATGGGGAGTCAGAACAGCATGAACTCCAGGAAGTCGCCGCGGAAGAAGAACGCCTCGACGATGCGCATGGTGGGCGGCCAGCTGAAGGCGGCCCGCACGGCGTCCGGCTACACCCAGCGCTCGCTCGCCGACGCGGTTCTCGTCGACGAGGAGACCATCGCGTCGATCGAGCAGGGGCGGCGCGCACTGCAACCCGACCTGGCCGAGGCCTTGGACGAACTCCTGGGAGCGAAGGGGATGTTGGCGGCCGGGGTCTCCAACATGCCGGACATCGACCAGTTCCCGCTCTTCGCCGAGCAGTACATCGAGCACGAGCGCAAGGCGATCGCCCTGTCCTGGTACGACACCCTGGTGGTGCCCGGTCTCCTCCAGACCCCCGCGTACGCCCGCGCACTGCTGAGCAGCCGCGTTCCGCCGTACGACGAGGACGAGTTGGAGACGAAGATCGCGGGCCGCATCGGCCGCCAGGAGATCCTGCAACGGAAGGTGCCGCCGACGCTCAGCTTCGTCGTATGGGAGCCCGTACTGCTCTGGCCCAACGGGGGACCCGAGACACACCTCGACCAGCTCCGGTATCTGCGGGGGCAGTCCGAACTCCCTGGCCTGTCGTTCCAAATCCTTCCGCTGAGCCGGACGTCACACGCGGGAGACGCAGGCCCGTTCATTCTCCTGGAGACGCCCGACCATCAGCACCTCGCCTACACCGAATCCCAACGCGGCAGCCAGTGGGTATCCGACCCCGATGAAGTGTCCATCCTGGCACGTAAATATGCGATGCTGCGGACGCAGGCTCTCACCGTCGAGGACTCCAGAAGCCTGCTGGATCGACTGCTAGGAGAGCAATGAGCACCGCACTTCAGTGGTTCAAGTCGAGCTACAGCAGCAGTGAAGGCGGCGCATGCCTCGAAGTCGCCTACACCGAAGACGCCATCCACATCCGCGACTCCAAGAACTCCGACGGCCCCACCTTCCAGGTCGGCAACGACGCCTGGGCCGCGTTCCTCGCAGCCACCAAGTGACATGGCAGCACTTCCCAACCCGCTCCCCCGTCTCACCACCCTCGGCCTCGATCTCCCGCCCGGCCACCTGATCGACGAGACCGACGAGGGACCCTGGCACGAACCCCTCCTCTGGGTCACCGACGAGCAGCCCGCGCCCGGCGTCTGGGACGCGCTGCAGCACACCGCACCGGCCGTCGGTCTGCTCCCCGTTCTCGTCGATGTCGGCGGTGACCTGGGCGGCCCGGAGGACTGGGAGTTGATGCCCGGCGAGATGTCGTACCCCGGGGATCACGACCCCGACGAGGTGCTCACCGAGCTCTGGTACGAGTGCGCCGCGGACGGCGAGGACTGGCCCGGCCTCGCCGACGCCTCACACAACACCGGCATCGAGACCGCCGCGTCCACCCTCGTGGACGCCGTCCTCGAAGGCGGCGGCCCCCTCAAGGCCCCCCGCCTGGCCCTCGTCCCCGCCCGCCGCGCCGCCGACATCCCCGTGGCGATCGGCTGGACGGGCCCGGCGAACCACGAGGGCGACACCGCCCGTCTGTCCTCCGTGCTCCGGTCCTGGGAGGACCGCTTCGGCATACGCGTCGTCGCCCTCGGCTTCGCCCACCTGCTGGTGTCCGTCGCCGCCCCGCCCGGCACGCTCGCCGAGGCGGAGGCGCTGGCCGCCGAGCACTTCGCGTTCTGCCCGGACAACATCCTCCAGAACGGCCGCGACACCACCCTCACCGGCTACGCCGAACACCACCTCCTCAACCAGCCGTCCTGGCACTTCTGGTGGGACTGACCAGGTGAGAACGTTCTTCGACACGGGGAGAGGACCGGGCGACCGGTCCTGAAGGAGTCGACGAGATGACGTCCTGCGCATGAAGGGCCAACACGCTCCCGGCAACGGCGCCCGCAGGACCCCGGACCGTGCGGCGGCCGAGCCGGATCCCGGCCGTCGCCGGGCGACGAGGACGGCACTCCGGGTCGCCCTCATACTCATCGGGCTGGTCGCCGCCGTGCTCGTCTACGTCCTCGTCCGCGACTTCCTCGACTTCGACCACGCCGTCCGCAACCCCCAGGACGGCTTCTCCGACTGGCAGTGCGCGAGCGAGTCCGGCACCTGCGACCGCTGAGCCCCGGGCGTCCTAGAGGGACTTCAGCCCCTCTCCGAGCCTCCGCAGCCCCTCCCCGATCTCCTCCGGCGTCTGCGTCACGAAGCACAGCCGCATCGTCGACCGCTCAGGCCGGCCGGCGTAGAAGGGCGCCCCGGGGACGTAGGCGACATCGTGCCGCACGACCTCCGGCAGCAGGGCCGTCGTGTCGTACGGCTCCGGGAGCCGGGCCCAGAGGAACATGCCGCCCTCGGGACGGCTCCAGGTAGAGCCCGGCGGCAGGGCGTCCGCCAGCCCCGCCAGCATCGCGTCCCGCCGCTCCCGGTACACCCCGGCGACGTGGGCGACGTGCGCGTCCAGGTCGCGGTCCGTCAAGTAGCGCGCCGCGGCCAGCTGGTTGACCGTCGGGGTGTGCAGATCGGCCGCCTGCTTGGCCACCGCGCACGCCCGGCGCAGCTCGGCGGGCGCCCGCAGCCAGCCCAGCCGCAGCCCCGGCGCCATGACCTTGGAGAAGGAGCCGAGCAGCACGACCCGGTCGGCGGCCCCCTCGTAGGAGGCGATCCACGGCACCCGCTCGCCCTCGAAGCGCAGTTCGCCGTACGGGTCGTCCTCGACGATCCACAGCCCGCGCCGCTGCGCCACCTCCGCGACGGCGGTCCGGCGCGCGGCGGGCATCGTGCGGCCGGTCGGGTTCTGGAAGGTGGGGACCGTGTAGAGGAGCTTCGGGCGCTCGCGGAGCACCAGGTCCTCCAGGGCGTCGACATCCACCCCGTCCTCGTCCCCCGGCACGGGCACGATCCGCGCTCCCGCGAAGCCGAAGGCCTGAAGTGCCGCCAGATAGCAGGGGCTTTCGACGAGGACCGTGTCGCCGGGCTCCAGCAGCACGGTGGAGAGGAGGGACAGCGCCTGCTGGGAACCCGTCGTCACCAGGACGTCGTCGGCGGTCGTCGGCAGACCCCGCACACGCGTCCGCTCCGCCAGCGCCGCCCGCAGCGCCGGCTCCCCCTCCGTCGTCGAGTACTGCAACGCCCGCTCCGGTGCCTCGGCCAGCACCGCCCGGAACGCCTCCGCGATCCCCTCCGCGTCGAACAGCTCCGGCGCCGGCAGCCCGCCCGCGAAGTTGATCACCTCGGGGCGGGCGGTGACGGCGAGGATGTCCCGTACCGGCGAACCGCCGATCGACCGGGCCCGCGCGGCGAGCGGCGGCTGGGCGGAGGCGGTCGGCACGGGCTCGGCGACGGTCATGGCACGGCTCCTTGGCTGCGGGACAGCGGCTCGTAGTACCCGCAGCCTAGGGATTTGCATGCCGTCTACAAGCAGGTTTCCGGGATACGGACGTCCACCGCGCGACCCGGTTCCGCTCAGGCCTTCGTGCCGGTCGCCCCGTACACGTTGATGTCGTCGTCCGTCACGTCGTTGATGTCCCGGTAGCGGATCTTCTCGATGTCGTCGAGGGTCTCGAAGTACGCCTCGTCCACGGCCGGCGGGGCGGGAGCCGGGCCGGGGCGCCACTGGTGGACGGGGACCACGCCGGGGGCGTCCAGGGTGAGGCCGGGCGTCTCGGCGTAGAAGCGCTCGACCTCCGCCTTGGAGCGGAAGACGAAGGTGAAGCCGCGCTCGGTGTACGTCCGCTGGACCGCACGGGCCGGCTCCGGGTGCATCTCGTCGGTGAGGTGGCTGAGGACGACATGGCTGCCGGCGGGCAGCGCCTCCACCAGCTCGTGCACCAGCGGGTACGCCTCCTCCTCCTCGACGAAGTGCAGGATCGCCACCAGGAGCAGCGCGATCGGCTTGTCGAAGTCGAGGGTCTTGGCGGCCTGTTCCAGGATCTCGGACGGGCGGCGCAGGTCCGCGTCGATGTAGTCGGTACGGCCCTCGGGGCTGGAGGTGAGCAGGGCGCGGGCGTGGGCGAGGACCACCGGGTCGTTGTCGACGTACACCACCCGCGACTCGGGGGCGATGGTTTGGGCGATCTGGTGGACGTTCTCCGCGGTGGGCAGCCCGGTGCCGATGTCGAGGAACTGGCGGATGCCCTGCTCCTCGGCCAGCCGGGTCACGGCCCGGCGCATGAAGTCGCGGTTGTGCCGTACGTCGAGGTAGCCGCGAGGGTTGGCGGCGAGCGCGGCGGCGGCCGCGGCGCGGTCGACCGGGTAGTTGTCCTTGCCGCCGAGGAAGACGTCGTAGACGCGGGCCGGATGGGCCTTGGTCGTGTCGATCCGTCCTCTCAGCAGTGCGGGGTCCTGGCTCAACGCATCACCGGGCACGGGCGTCTCCCTGGGAGAGTCGGGGCGGTCATTCAAGGCGCAACGACCAGTCGTCAACAACCTAACTCGCGGCGGAAGTTGATGGTGCCCGTCCCACGAACTGCCTTCGGGACATGACATCCCCGCAGGTCAGATGCCATCCCACGGTATCGGCGTCCCGAATCTCGCGCGGACTGTGGCGTGCGGTACCGATCACCGCTCAGGCTGAGCACAGCAAGCCCTAAGCCCACCCTACGGAAAGGCACGTGCCGCCATGCCCGCCCGAGTCACCCCCCGCACCCGCCGCCTGCTCGCAGCCGCCGCCCTCGCGCTCGCCGCCCTCGCGATGACCGGCTGCCAGGACGGCACGGGCCTCAGGGACGAAGGCCCGGCGAAGAGCCATGCCCTGAACCTGGACGCGAAGAGGCCGCCCGGTCAGGAACATCGACCGGGCGGCCTGGAGAAGCGCGGGTGATCAGCCGGCGTACGCCGGAGCGGCTTCCTTCGGGTTCGGGCCGTACTGGTTCGGGCCCGGCTGGCTGTCCAGGCAGGTGAAGACCAGCAGCGTGATGCCGCCGACCAGCGGGACGATGCCGAACAGCAGCCACCAGCCGGACTTGCCCGTGTCATGCAGACGACGGACGCCGACCGCCAGGCTGGGCACCAGGATGCCGAGGTAGAAGACGGCGATCAGGCCGAAGACGACCGAGCTCTTGGACGCGAGGGCGAGGACCATCAGAACCACGTAGGCGATTCCGATGACCAGCGCGTACTGCCAGTACTCCGCGCGGCGCGAGCGCCCACTGAACTGCGCGTACTTCTTCAGCGGCTCGAATGCATAGCTCACTTGCGTCCCCCAGGGATCGACGTTCGGACCATCCGGAACGGATCAGGCCAGGCGCAGAAGGTATGGAGGCTGACGAGAACTCGTCAATTCGATTTGTACACCGCAAGGGTTGAGCGCTATTCGGACAGATCCACCCCAGATCCACCACGAATACGGCGCTGATCACGGCGAATCACCGGAAGGGCAACGCCAGTTCACGGTTCCGAGTTGCTTCCGTTGCTGAAACGAGCACGTACCGTTGCCGGTCGGTGGCCGATTCGAGGCCTGACGTATCCCCTTCCGTATCCCGATTCAGCACAACTTTTGGGCCACTTCCGTCGCCCAGTACGTGAGGATGTTCTGCGCGCCGGCCCGCTTGATACCGGTCAGGGTCTCCAGGATGGCCCGGTCGCGGTCGATCCAGCCCTTCTCGGCGGCGGCCTCGATCATCGAGTACTCGCCGGAGATCTGGTAGGCGGCGACGGGCACGTCCACGCTGTCCGCGACCCGGGCGAGGATGTCGAGGTAGGGACCCGCCGGCTTCACCATCACCATGTCGGCCCCTTCCTCCAGGTCGAGGGCCAGCTCGCGCAGGGACTCGCGCACGTTGGCGGGATCCTGCTGGTACGTCTTCCGGTCACCCTGGAGCGAGGAGGCGACGGCCTCCCGGAACGGGCCGAAGAAGGCGGAGGCGTACTTGACGGTGTAGGCGAGGATGGCGACGTCCTCGCGCCCGATCTGGTCGAGCGCGTCCCGGATGACCCCGATCTGCCCGTCCATCATCCCGCTGGGGCCCACCACATGGGCGCCGGCGTCGGCCTGCACCTGGGCCATCTCGGCGTACCGCTCCAGGGTGGCGTCGTTGTCGACCCGCCCCTGGTCGTCCAGCACCCCGCAGTGCCCGTGGTCGGTGGTCTCGTCGAGGCACAGGTCGGACATGACGAGCAGGTCGTCACCGACCTCGGCCCGTACGTCACGGAGGGCGACCTGCAGAATCCCGTCCGGGTCGGTCCCCGGCGTCCCGAGGGCGTCCTTCTTGGACTCCTCCGGCACCCCGAACAGCATGATCCCGGAGATCCCCGCCGCCACCGCCTCCGCGGCCGCCTTCTTCAGGCTGTCCCGCGTGTGCTGGACGACCCCGGGCATCGCCGAGATCGGCACCGGCTCGCTGACGCCCTCGCGTACGAAGGCCGGGAGGATGAGGTCCGCCGGGTGCAGTCGGGTCTCGGCCACCATGCGCCGCATGACGGGGGTGGTGCGCAGCCGCCGCGGCCGCGTGCCGGGGAAGGATCCGTACTTCGTCATGCCCTCTACGCTACGCCCGCCCCGGGAGCACCTTTGCCGACGCCGTGTCGCGACGGCGTCGGCAGAGGCAGCGATCTTTCGGCTACGACTGGTGGTACGTAAACGTGCTGCCGTCCTTGGACTTCGGCACATACACCTGGTGCCAGGTCCAGCCGGCCGGCGGACGCACATAGTGGAACTCGACCGAGCTGTTGGTCTGCCACCAGTAGTCGCCGGCGGTGGTGCAGCCGTTGGCCGGGACGTCCCAGAATCGGGAGCCTCCCCAGTCGCCGTGGTCGTTGTAGCCGACCAGGTAGAACTTCAGCGCGCTGCCGTTGTCGTTGCAGATCCGGATCTGCGCGTTGGCCGTGGCGGCGTCGGCCGTCGCGGGCATGGCGAGGGTGCCGAACACGGAGGTCGCGGTGAGAGCCGCGATGGTGAGCTTTCTCTTGAGGGAACCCATGTCGCTCGTGCCTTTCCAGGAGGAGGGAGGGGCGTCAGCCCAGGAGGCCGTTCGAGCGCAGCCACTTCCGTGCCGTCTCGGACGGGGACCGGCCGTCCTCGACGGAGGCGGCCAGGTCGGCCAACTGTGCTGTGGTGAGGCGGGAGTTGAGGCGGGCCAGGGCCTTGCGGGCGGTGCGGCCCGCGTAGGGGGCGCCGATCAGCGGGAAGACGTGCTCGGGCGGCAGGGCGCCCTGGGGGTCGGTCAGCACGACCAGGCCGTCGCGGGTGAGGACGGGGTCGGTGGCGCGCAGGACCAGTACGTCGGCGGTGGCCGAGGTGCCGACCGCGGTGAGGTGGACGCCGTAGGCCTGCTGGAGCGTGGTGGGCGACGGGGCGTCCGGGTCGCCTGAGGCGGAGCCGCCGAGGGTGCGGTGGCTGCCGGCTTTCGCCAGGTCGGCGAGGGTGCGCAGATGGTGTTTGCGGGCGGTGGTGCGGGTGACCGCGAGGACGACGCCGTTCTCCGCCCTGGCGGGCGGGAGGGCGTCGATGCCCGGGGGCAGGGCCATGCTCAGGGTGGCGGCCATGTTGCCGGGCATGGTCTGGCCGCCGGGCAGGGCGCGCAGCAGCGCGGTCTCGTAGGCGGGCGCGAGGCTGATCCCGCCCTCCACGACGGCCTTCGCGGTGGCGGCGGGCGAGGCGTACCGGGTGCTCGCCGTCCGCACCTCCACCCCGGCCTCGGCGAGGAGTTCGCCGTAGAGCGCGGCCACGACCCTGCTCTCCGCCGAGCCGTCGCTGCCGATCACCGTCGGCCCGGTCCGGTCCGCGTAGGCGGTGGACTCATCGCCGCTCGCGTTGCCGCAGCCCGCGAGGAACAGCAGCGAGCACACGGCGGCCGCGAGGGCACGCGGGAGGAGGCGGTTGCCAGACATCAACGGGACACCACTTCCGGGTGTGGACTTCTCGGTGGAAACTTCGTGGCTCAGCAGTGGGCGGCGCGGTCGCCCGAACTCATCGGCGCGTCCTTGAAGTTGACGTAGCCCGCCTTGGGGTTGTCCTGGTTGAAGCCGCTCGACGTGTAGTTGTTGACGTACCAGATGTAGTGGCCGTAGTAGCGCTTGCCGAAGTGGATCTCGTACCAGCCGGTGGCCTGCTGCTTGGAGGTGCCGCGCTCGATCCAGCCCTTGTAGCCGGCCGGGATGTTGACGGTGTCGGACTCGGTGTCGGTGTGCGAGGTGGTCCAGGAGTGGCCGTAGGACACCTCGACGGAGGTCTCGTACACCTCCCAGAACTTGACGCCCGCGGTGATCGCCACGCCGACCGAGTTGGTGGCGGAGGTGGTGTCCGACCAGTCGATGCGGTGCTGGTTGGTCTGGCTCGCGCAGTTGTACGCCGTGGTGCCGACCTGGTGCCGCGGGCCGGTGTAGGTGTAGTAACTCTGCGGGTGGAACTGGCACAGGTCGGCCCAACTGCAGGCGTCCAGCAGCTCCTTGGTGGTCGGGCTGCTGGCGGCGTACGACTGCGGAGCAGCGAGCAGGGAGGCCCCGAGCGCGAGGGCCGCGACGGTGCCTGCGCTGCGGGCGAGGCGGCGGGCGGGAACGTGCGAGCGGTTCTTGCGGAGCGCGAATTGCATCGTTTACTCCATTGGTCCAAGGGGACGTTGGATTTTTTTGCCGGCCCTCGGGGATGAGAGGGCCGGCCCGGTGACCGCCTCGCCGCCTCACCGGGGGGAGTCGCCGGCGGCGGGGCGGGCCGTTCGACGTCCACTTTCGAAGCCGCGGGGTTGTTGATCAATGCAGGTCAGAGGGGTAAACAACTCGATCGGGGGGCTGAGGGAAGCTGTGCGGCGGCCCAGAACGGCCGCTCTCTCGCGGAACGGGCCAAACGGACAGGGGACGGCCCGGGTGCCGCACGCCGGCCGGCTCAGCGGCGCGCGCGGTCCGCGGTCGCGTGCCGGGGCTCGGGAGAGTTCCGCTTTGCCGGCGGAACGTCCAGTGCGTGCTTCCTCCCGCCCGCGACGGAGCCGGGCCGGGGGCGCGGATCGGGCGATGGGGAGGGGTTCGGGCCGCGCTCGGATTCCGGGGTCGCGGGTGTGACGGGCTTGCTGGGCTTGGCGGTTGCCGTGGGGGTGCGCGTGGTGGAGACGGGTGCGGTCTCGGCGGCGGCATCCGTGCGAGCGTCCGGGCCGGCGTCGGTCGCGGCCTTCGGCGCGGTGCTCGTCACCAGGCCGTCCCCCGTCGCCGTGGCCCCGTCATCGTGCCCCTCCTCGGGCTGCTCGCACACCTTGCGGTACGGCACGTCCGGCAGATACCGATGCCACTCGCCCATGCTCAGCGTCCGCCTCGCACGGGCACACAGCCGCGCGGCGACCTGCGTGGCCCCGACGGCGTAGGTGTGGACGGGGATGTGCCGGCCGGCGGCGTACAGGAAGGCCCCCTCCGCGCCGAAGGCCAGCGAGTCGACCGCGTCGCCCGGGTCGCCGAGGCTGCCGCCGAGCGGCTGGTTCAGCGCGAGGTCCCACAGCCGCAGGCCGCCCGACCCGTACGCCACGGCGAGGGTACGGCCGTCGGGGCTGAAGGCGAGAGCGGTGATCCGGGAACAGGAAGCGCAGCTGGTGGTGGCGGGGAACGGCGGAACGACGGCCTCGGTACGCCGCTCACCGGCCGCGTCCCACACGGTCACCGTCCCGGAGGCCCCGCCCGACGCGAGATGGGCGCCGTCGGCACTGACCGCCAGGTCGTACGTGCCGTCCGCCTCACGGAACGGCCCGAGCCCCGGTGCCGAGCTCCGGCCGGAGTACCCGGAGGCCAGGGTCGCCGACGCCGCCGAGGCCAGCACCTCCGGCCGGGCGATCCTGCTCCTTCGCACGGTGTCCCACACCTGCCCCGCGAACCCACCACCGGGCAGGGCCCAGGAGACCAACAGCCGTCGGCCACGCGCGGTGAGCCCGATCGAACGGGCGGTGGCTCCGACCGGCCCGACCACCTCGAGCGAGGCCCCTTCCGGCCCCCGAGCCGACACGTCCCGCACAACGAACCGGCCGGCCGAGGGCCCGTCGGCCAGGCCCCCGGCCGACGGGCCCCCCGCGGACGGCGCGGCGACACCGTAGGCGATGTACCGGCTGTCCGGGCTGAAGGCGAGCAGGAGGCGGGAGTCGCTCGCGGTGTCCGACATCTCCGTGGGGCCGAGCGGCCGGTCGGCGCCGCGACCGTCCCGCCGGTCGCCCACGTCGTCCGACTTCCTTCCGGCGACGGACAGTTGGGCGACACGGCGACCGGTCCGCAGGTCCTGAAGTCGCACGCGATAACCGGTACCGGTCCGTTCCCCGACGGCCAGCAGTCGACCGTCCGGGCTGAGCAGCACGGCGGCCAACGGCCGTTCCCGCCAGGTGGAGACCAGCGAACCCGACAGATCGAGGGACCGTACCGTGCCACCCGCCAGATAACGCAGGGTCGGGCGGGCGGGGTCCCAGGCCAGAGAACTGACGGGAGCACCGGCCACGGTCTGGTTCAACACCGGCACCCGGGGCGCCGAGACCCGCCACACTCTCACCCCGTCCGCCCCGCCGGCCGCCAGGAACTCCCCGTCCGGGGTGAAGGCGAGATGTCGAGCACCCGGACCGCCGAGGTCGGCGAGCCGCCGCCCCGACCCGGTGTCCCACACCCGTATGCCACCGCCCGACACCACGGCGAGCCGCGCACCGCCCGCCCCGAAGGCGACGGTCGAGGACGAGCAGTCGCCGCTCACCGCCGAGTCCCGCCAGTCCCCCCGCAGCGCCCGCCGCCGGACGACGTCCCACACCTCGACCGGCCGCCCCCGCCGGCAGAGGGCCACCAGCCGGTCGTCCGAACTGGGCACGGGGTACAGGTCACCCACCGTCTCGAACAGCACCCGCCCGCCCTCGACCGACCGCAACTGCACCCTCGGGTCCGGCCCGGACCGCTGTACGACATAACTGTGCCCGTCGCCCCCGAACCCGAGCACCCGCCCGGCCGCCGCCGGGTAGGCACCCGCGTCCTGCGCCCCGTCGGCCCCCGGCAGCCGCCACAACCGCCGCCCCCCACGGCCGCCCAGCGCCAGAGTCCCGCCGCCGGAATCCACGTCGACCACCGGCTCGTCCGGCATCGCCCCGGCCCCGGTCCGCCGATGCGTGGCCACATCCCACGTCGACCACGCACCCTCACCCACCGCGAGCAACGTCCGCCCGGAGTCGGTCAGGAAGCTCCGCCCGTCCTCCCCCTGTTCCGGCCGCGTGAACACGTCCTCCTGAGGCTCGGTGAGCGCGGTGAACAGGGCCGCGCGGCTCGTCGCCGAGGGGGCGAGGCGCCAGGCGGCGACGCTGAGGAGTGCGGCGGTGCGGGGGTCGGTCGGCTGGGTGCGGCCGGCGAGCCCGGCTGCCTCCAGTGCCACCGCCCGGGTACGGGCCAGGTCGGCCGCCTCGTTCTTCTGGCAGGCCAGTTGGCCCGTGATCAGCGCGCCGGCCGTGGCGAGGCAGAGCGCGACGGCCAGTCGCCGCGTCCGCTTCCGCATCCGGCCCGCCGTCCAGCGCTCCATGGTGTCGGCGACCCGGGAGGCGCTGAGGAAGGCCCGCTCGCGCCCGGTGAGGTCGTCGTCGCTCACGCCCCGCCCGAACAGCGCGTCGGCGACGGCGAGATGGGCGCCACGGTAGAGGTTGCCGGAGTCATGGCCGTGCTCCTGCCAGATCCGGGCGGCCTCACTGAGCCGCCGGTGCTGCCGCAGCCGCTCCCGGTTGGCCTCGATCCAGCCCTCCAGCCGGGGCCAGCCGGTGATCAGGGCTTCGTGGGCGAGCTCGGCGTTCTCCTCATCGAGGGTGATCAGCCGGGCGCAGGAGAGCCGTTCGAGGACGCCGGGCACCTCGGGGTCGGGCCATTCGCGCAGATCGGCCCGGCTGACCGGGCGCCGGGCGTCGGGGGTGCCCTCGCCGGGGGCGATGAGGGCGAGCAGCAACCGCCGGGCGGTGGCGGCCTGCGCCGGCGACAGCCGCCTGTAGGCCTCCTCGGCCGCCGCCGCGATCGCCCCGTGGATACCACCGGCCGCCTCGTACGCGGCCAGCGTCAGCACACCGCTGCGCCGCCGACGCCAGGTCTCGCGCAGGGCCTGCGACAGCATGGGCAGCGCGCCGGGCTGGTCGGCGGCCTCCTCGACGATACGGGCGGTGAGCTCCCGCTCGACCCTCAGCCCCGCCGCCGTAGCGGGCCGGACGACCGCGTCCTGCAACTCGCGACGGCTCATGGGCCGGACGGTCAGAGCACTGTCTCCCAGAGCCGCGGCCAGCCCCTCGTGCTCCGCACACAGCCTGTGGAAACTCCCGCCGACGGCAACAACGACCCGCAACCGACTGGACGACTCCCTCGCCGCCAACAACCGCTCCACGAACCGCCACCGGTCGGCCCGGTCCCGGCAGAGCGTGAAGATCTCCTCCAACTGGTCCACCACGACGAACCGTTCCGGCCCGTCCGCCGCCGGATCCAGCAACCGCCCGTGCGTGGTGTTCGGCCTGGCCCCCGGCGTGATCAGCCGGAGCTCCATCCCGCAGTCCTTCTCCCGTACCAGGGCCTCGAGCCGGGGCAGCAACCCGGCCCGCAGCAGAGAGGACTTCCCGCTCCCGGAGGTCCCGAGCAGCACGGCGAACCGGTGATCCACCACCAGCTTCAACAGCTCGTCGACGAGCCGATCCCGCCCGAAGAACAAGGCCCGATCGCCCTGCTCGAATCTCGCCAGCCCCTGATAGGGCGAGTCCCCCTCCTCCGCCCGATACGGCGTCGCCCCCTCGGTGACGTCCCGCCAACGCCGCTCCCACACGTCCGGATCGGCGCCACAGGCCTTCGCGTACGCCCGCACGACCGCGGAGGACGGCAGCCGTTCCCCGGAGGCGGCCCGCGACAGGGCGGTCACGGACAGCCCTGTCCGCTGGGCCATTGTCCGGTAGGAAGGCGCCCCGGCCTCCCTGCGAAGTAATCGCAGCTCATGGGCGAACCGCTGGACAGGCCCGGCCTCGGGATCAACCGGTCGCTCAGGACGCCCCAAGGTGCCACCTCACGCACAGAGTCCCTGCACGTCAGGACAGCATAATGTCCTGACAAGCGCTTTCCTTGCACTTTAAAGTACTCGGTCACGCGCGGACAGGGCAATGCCTACTGTCAAGTACCTTCAACTTGTCCGGACAGCATCGCTTCAGCGGACGGTTCTCCTCGACGAGGCCGCCCCCAGGGACGCGCGTCCCTGGGGGCGCCGCCCCGAGGACGCGCCCCGCAGCTGGGCTCCCTGGACGGCCGTCGCCGGTTTCGTGGCCG
>NZ_JBSFHA010000110.1:0-33706 GCF_053596855.1 Streptomyces sp. NPDC001617 | reverse complement strand
GGGTCATGCCGCATCACCTTCTGGAAGAGGGTGTACGCGGCGGGCGCCAGGCTCATCGCCGTACCCGGATGGCCGTTGCCGACCTTCTGTACGGCATCGGCGGCCAGGATCCGCGCGGTGTCGACGGTCCGCTGGTCCAGGTCGGTCCACCAGGAGGCGGCGTCGGTCAAGGGCGGGTTCACGCGGGAGAACTCCTATGTCTGTGTGAGGACAGAAGGAAGAGGGGGCGAGGGGTGATGGACGTCCCTCCCGCCCGGGAGGGACCGGGAGGGACCGGGAGGGACATTCAGGACCGACGGTGCCGTCTACTTGCCCCAGAGCTTCTTGTACGCCTCGCGGTATCCCTTCGGGTCCCAGGAGGAGCCACCACCGCTGTTGGCCGCCGTCGTGATGTGCACCGGCGCGATATAGCCGCTGGCGGGCTTGCCGGTGAAGGCGCGGTTGAACTCGTCGACCATCTGCCAGCCCTGCTCGGACAGCGGCTCGGGCACCGTGGCCGCCTGGAACTGCTTGCTGTTGATGCGCTGGAAGGCCGACGGGTCGCCGTCACCGGCGCCGATGTTGAACGGGGCACCGTTGCCCTGCTTGCCGCCCGACCGCAGCGCGGGCGCCGCGTCGGCGAAGTACAGGTCGTTGATGGCCACCGAGTACGTCCACTTGGTACCGAAGCGGGACAGCAGCGCGGAGACCTCCTGCGGGGTGCGGCTGCTGGCATCGGCGATCGGGATGTTGGAGGTGGACAGCAGCTTGATGTCGGAGCAGGTGGCGAGTTCCTTCTCGATCAGGTCCGACTTTCCCTTGGCGAACGGGATGGAGGCGTCAGTGAAGACCACCACGCCGGCTCGACCGTTGGACTGGCCGATGATCCAGTCGGCGCTGATCTTCGCGACCTCCTCGACCTTGGTGGTGATGTTGCTGAAGAGCTTCGGGTCCGTGCTGGGTCCGGGTGTGCCCACGGCGTGCCAGCCGATGAGTGGGATACCGGCGGCGTTGGCCTGGGCGACCTGGGTGGCGGTCGACTTGGGGTCGAAGCCGGAAAGGACGATGCCGTCGGGCTTCACCGCGACGGCCTGGCTCACCGCGGCCTGGATGCCGGCCGGGGTGCCCTGGCCGTCGATGATCCTCACCTTCCAGCCGATGGCCTTCGCGGCTTCCTTGACCCCTTGGGCGGCGCCCGCGACACCGGGGTTGGTCATGCTCTGGGCGACGTAGACGATCGTCTTGCCGGCCACCGCCTTGGGGCCGGTGGTCGGGCCGCCCCAGGGGGCGTCGACGGCCTCCGCGTCGGCGACCGCCTTCTTCGCCTTCGCCAGTACGGCCGGGCAGCCGGCCTTCGAGGACCCGCCGACGGCGGTGGAGCCGGCGCTCTCGGAGCCCCGGCTGCAGCCGGCGACGGAAGCGGTGAGCACGGTCAGGACGGCCACAGCTCTGAGGGTTGCCTTGCGGGAGGGGTGATACGACACAGCGGTGCTCCTTGAGAACGTACGACAAGCGGGCGGCGAGACTCGAAGGGGAAAGGGCGGGGAGAGGAAGAGGACGGCGATGTGCGTCGGATGCACGTGGGCAGCGCGCGGGGCGTGCGGGCCACGGCCGTCACACGGTCATCCGGTGCGGCCCTGAGGTTCGGCAGCGGTCACGGTGTGCTCGGTGCGTCACTGTCGGACGCACCGGTGGCAGACGTGTTGGTGGCGGGTGTCGGCTGCTGCGTGGCGGGTTCCGTCGCGGGCGCGGACAGTGAGCGGCGGGTGGCGCTGGCGCCGGCCCGCAGCCGACGGCGGGCGGAGTAGCCGGCCAGGCCGACCGCGAGGAGCAGGGTGCCACCGTTGAACAGAGGGGTTGCCCAGAACTCGGCGCCGAGTTGGCCGATGCCCGCGAGTCCGATGGCGAGGATGGTGACGGCGACGACGGTTCCGGCGGCGTTGGCGCGGCCCGGTTTGATGGCCGTGGAGCCGAGCAGGGCGCCGACGAAGGCGGGCAGCAGGTAGTCCATCCCCACGCTCGGGTTGCCGATCTGCTGCTGCGCGGCGAGCAGGACGCCCGCGAACCCGACCACGAGTCCGGACCCGGCGAAGGCGTAGATGCCGTACCGGCGGGTGGGGATGCCGACGAGGTCGGCGGCGCGGGCGTTGGAGCCGATGACGTACAGGTAGCGGCCGAGCGGCAGGCGCTCCAGCAGCAGCCACAGCAACACGGCGAGCGCGAGGACGTAGAAGGCGGGGACGGGCAGGCCGAGGAACTTGGAGTCGTACAGGTCGGTGAAGGCCGGGGGCAGGCCGTGGGGGCCGGGCACGATCCGGGCGCCGTCGGTGATCCAGCCGGTGAAGGCGTACAGGAGGCTGCCGGTGCCGAGGGTGGCGATGAAGGAGTCGATCTTGGCGAACTCGACCAGTAGGCCGTTGAGTACGCCGACGATGCCGCCGCCGACGATGACGACGAGACAGGCCATCGGCCAGGGCCAACCGCTGTTCACGATGAGTTGCATGGCCAGGACGTGGGCGAAGCCCAGTCCGTAACCGACGGAGAGGTCGAACTTGCCCGTGACGATGGGGATCATCGCGCCGAGCGCGAGGATCGCGGGGATCGACTGGTTGGAAAGGATCGACGAGGCGTTGTCCATCGTCGGGAAGGTGTCCGGCAGGGCCAGCGCGAAGATGACGAACAGCAGGACGGTCAGACCGAGGAGGCCATAGGTGCCGATCAGGTGGCCGCCGCGCAGTCGGGCGGCGATCCCGCCGCTGTTCGCGCCCTTGTCGGCGCCGGGTGGCTGCCTGCGCGACCCGTGAGGTATGCCGTTGCCGGCGCCGGCCCCGACTGCCCCTTCCCGCTGTGTGCTCTTGCCGCCCTTGGCCTGCCGACGGGCGGATTCGGTCTCGGTGGCCATCAGTTGTCCGCCGTTCCGGTCAGCGCCGGCATGGCCGACGCGGCGTGGGTGAGTTCGGTGACGGTGAGGGCTTCACCGCTGAGTTCGGCGGTCACGGTGCCCCGTACGAAGACCAGGGCGCGGTGACACACGTCGGCCACCTCCTCGAAGTCGGTGGAGATGAGGAGGACCGCGAGCCCTTGGGCGAGCGCGTCGTCGAGCAGGCGGTAGATCTCCGCCTTGGCGCCTACGTCGACTCCCGCGGTCGGCTCCTCCAGGATCACGACGCGCCTGCTCAGACGCAGCCAGCGGCCGATCATGACCTTCTGCTGGTTGCCACCGGAGAGGGTCGCGATGGGTGCCTCGGAGTTGGCCGGCCGTACGTCGAACCTCTTGACCAGCGACGTCGCTTCGGCACGCTCGCGGGACGGGCTGATCCAACGCCACGGGGATCGGCTGTCGGCACGCGGGTTGGCCAGGAAGTTCTCCCGTACGGTGAGTTCGAGGGCACAGCCCTCCTCCTGGCGGTTGCTGGTGACGAAGCCGATGCCCGCGTCGACGGCCGCGGCGGTCGACCCCGGCCGGTACGGCATGCCGTCGAGCAGTGCCTCTCCGTCCTGGATGGGCCGGGACCCGGCGAGGGCACGGCCGAGGTCCATGTGGCCGGCGCCGGTGAGGCCGACCATGCCGAGGACCTCCCCGGCGCGCAGTTCCAGGTCGACGGGGCCTGCGCCGTCCGTGGTGACGCCGGTGAGGCGCAGCACGGTGGCGGCCTCGACGCCGGTGGCCTTGGGGCCGGGTTCCGGACGGTGGCTCTCCGGCTCGTGACCGACGATGTCGCGCACGATGCGGTCGGGGCCGTTCTCGGCGAGGCGGCCCTCGCTGATGAGGTGGCCGTCGCGGAGGACGGCGAAGCTGTCGGCGACCTGGTAGACCTCGTCGAGCCGGTGGCTGACGTAGACGATGCCGTGCCCGCGGTCGCGCAGGGTGTGCAGGACCTCGAAGAGCCGGGCGCAGTCCGCGGCGGGCAGGCTCGCGGTGGGTTCGTCGAGGACGATCAGCCGGGCCCGGGTGGACAGGGCGCGGGCGATGGCGACGAGGGACCGCTCGGCGCGGGTGAGGTCGGCGACCGCGGCGTCCGGGTCGAGGTGACCGGCGACGATGTCCAGCGCCTCCGTGCTGCGCTCGCGGACCTGCCGCCAGGAGACGAGTCCCGCGCGGCGCGGGTAGCCGGTGCCCAGGGCGATGTTCTCGGCGACCGTCATCCACTCGACCAGACCGAGGTCCTGGTGGATGAAGGACATCTCCGCCAAGGCGGCATCGGTGCCGAGGGGGTGGCCGGCGACGGTGACCTCGCCCTGGTCGGCCCGGTAGACCCCGGCGAGGATCTTGATGAGGGTGGATTTTCCCGCACCATTGTGACCCAATAGGGCAAGAACGCTGCCGGAGTGGATGTCGAGGTCGACATCGGCGAGGGCGAGAGTGCCGCCGAACCGCTTGCGCAGCCCCCGGATACCTACCAGGGGTGGATGTAGAGCTGTGTCGGCTGTGTCATCGGGAGCGTCATACACGGACTTCTCCGAAGGGATCTGCCAGCCGAGGACCATTCCGTCGGCTCGTCCAGAATCCTGTACACCCACCAGCATGTTGGTCAATAGCTCCGCTGGCATTTATTGCCCCAAAGTTACGGCGGCCGTACGGGAGGATCTCCGTACGGCCGCCGCGGGGTGGCACTGAAGGGGCGTCGAACAGGCCCGGGAGCTCAGCCGCCGCCGGGCGGCGCACCCTGAGGAAGCATGGGGTTCTCCAGCCCCGCCGCGATGACCCGCAGGTCCTTCAGCAGCGCCTCGCGGAACTCGTCGTCGAGCCGAGCCTTGAGCACAGTGACGCTGATCGCGAACGGCGCCGAGTCCGTACGGAAGCCGTTGACCGGCACGGAAAGGCAGAGGATGCCCGCCGTGGTCTCCTCGTCGTCGATCGCGTAGCCGCGCTCCCGGGTCTTGGCCAGGTCCGCCATCAGCGCCGGGACGGAGGTGATGGACCGCGCGCTGAGCGCGGGCAGGGTGCGGCCGCGCAGCCGGTCCTCGGCCACCGCCGGGTCCAGGGTGGACAGGATGGCCTTGCCGGTGGCCGTGCAGTTCGCCGGGAAGCGGTCGCCGATGTTGGCGGTCAGCCGCAAGGGCTGCGTGCCGTCATAACGCCCCAGATAGAGGACGTCCAGGCCGTCGAGTACGGCGACCCGGGCGGTCTCCCGCGAGATGTGGGCGCTGCGCCGGCACAGCTCGTAGAAGTCGCGTAGCTGATCGACGGTGGCCAGGTAGCGGCCGCCGAGCTCGACGAGCTTGCGCCCCAGGCCGAAGCCCGAGCCGTTGCGCGCGATCATGCCGGCCGCCTCCAGCGAGGCGCAGAGATTGCCCGTCGAGGACTTCGGCAGGCCCAGGGCGCGCGCGAGCTCACTCACCGACAGCGGGCGGCCCTCCGCCTCACCGAGTGCGTCGAGGATCGCCACGGCCCGCGTCACGGCGGGGACAAGTCCGCCCGGGTCACTTGCGCTCACCAGTATCTCCACCCATCATTCTGTTCGTCGTTCAGCATATTGGCTATTGTCTCTCGTGTGCCCCCGAACGACAATGCCGTCGGCGCATGCTTTGCCGTCGAGATTCTCCGCATCCCTTCGGGACTACTCGACCGTAGCGCGCCCTCCGGGCCGGCCGACGACACCCTCCGAGCCTTGGAGCGTTGAGCAGCAAATGACCAGCACCCCGCACGATCCACCCCCCAACGGCCCCCCGCTGTCCCGCGAGGAGTTCGACGCGCTCTTCGACGAGCTGAGCACCTGGGGCCGCTGGGCCCCGGACGAGGCCGACCGCGGCGCGTGGAACCGGGTCACCCCCGAGCACGCACAGCGCGCCGCCGCACTGGTCCGCACCGGCACCACCGTCCCGACGGCCCTGCCGTGGAACACGGCGCCCGGCCCGGACAACGGCAAGCCCGCGCTCCACTACATGTCCGACCTCGGCGACGTCGAAGCCCCCGAACCGTCCTGCCACAAGGACTTCATCGCCGTCGACTACCACGGCAAGGGCGTCAGCCACCTCGACGCGCTCTCCCACATCGCCTACCGCGGACAGCTCTACGACGGCCGCACCGCACGCGAGGTCGTCGACGCCGGCGGCGCCCGCTTCGGCGCGGTCTCCGCACTCGGCCCGCTGGTGACCAAGGGCGTACTGATCGACCTGCCCGCCGTCCTCGGCACCGACTGGCTGGAGCCCGGCCGGGCCGTGCACGCCGAGGAGGTCGCCGCCGCGGAGAAGGCCCTCGGTGTCACCATCGGCGACGGCGACGCGGTGCTGCTGCGCTCGGGCCACTTCCGGCGCCGGGCCGAACTCGGCGCCTGGAACCCGGACAACGCCAGCGCCGGCTTCCACGTGGACGCCATGCCTCTGTTCGCCGAGCGCGGGATCGCGCTGCTCGGCGGCGACGGCGACAGCGACGTACGGCCCTCGCCCGTCGAAGGGCTGCACTCCCCCGTGCACGCCCTCGCGATCACCGCCATGGGCGTACCGCTGCTGGACAACCTCGACCTCGAAGCGCTCTCCGCCGCGTGCGCGCAGGCCGGCCGCTACGAGTTCCTGTTCGTCGTGGCGCCGCTGAACGTCCCCGGCGGCACGGGTTCGCCCGTCAACCCGATCGCGGTGCTGTGATGGGCGCCGCGCAGTTCAGAGTCGGCGTCAGCCGGGACTTCCTGGACGCGGACGGACGCAATGTGTGGGGCGACATCCGGCTCGGCGAACTCGACGCCGCCGGGGTCGACTGGCACTACCTGCCGCGCGACACCGGGGAACTCCTCGCGAGTGACGTCGACGGCCTGGACGCCGTCCTGTTCGCCGGCCCCGCCGTCACGGCGCGCACCTTCGAGGGCGCCGTCCGCCCGCCGCTGCTCTTCGCCCGCTTCGGCGTCGGCTACGACGCCGTCGACCTCGAGGAATGCACCCGCAACGGCGCCCTGGTGACGATCACTCCGGACGGCGCCCGGCGCCCGGTCGCCACGGCCGCCCTCACCCTGCTCCTCGCCGTGCTGCACAACGTGACCGCCAAGGACCGGCTGGTACGGGAGGGGCGCTGGGCCGAGAAGGAAGGGTGGATGGGCCTCGGACTCACCGGCCGCCGTATCGGGCTGATCGGCCTCGGCAACACCGCCCGCGATCTGGTCGGACTGCTGCGGCCCTTCGAGGTCGACATGGTGGCGTACGACCCGTACTGCCCGCCGGAGGTCGCCGCCGGGCTCGGCGTACGGCTCGCGGACGTCGACACCGTGATGGCTCAGACCGACGCCGTGATCGTGATGTGCGCGCTGACGGAGGAGACGCGTCATCTCGTCGACGCGCGGCGGCTGGCTCTGATGAAGCCCACGGCGGTTCTCCTCAATGTCGCTCGCGGACCCATCGTCGACGAGGCCGCGCTGATCGAGGCCCTGCGCGTACGGCGCATCAGGGGCGCCGGACTGGACGTGTTCGAGAGCGAACCGCCCGCCTCCGACAACCCGTTGCTGGGCATGGACCAGGTCGTGCTCAGCCCGCACGCCCTGGCGTGGACCGACGAGATGTCCGCCGGGAACGGCGGCAGCGCAGTCCGCGCCGTACTGGAGGTGGCGGCAGGCCGCGTACCGCCCTTTGTCGTCAACCGGGATGTGATCGACAGCCCCCGGCTGACCGACCGACTCGCCGAATTGACGACTCGTCAGGACCCCACCCGGGCGGGAGCCGGCGCATGAGCCCTGACACGGGCCACGGCACAGCGACCGTCGGTTTCCTGGGGCTCGGCGCGATGGGACTGCCCATGGCGGTGAACCTCGCCCGGGCAGGTTTCGACGTGCTCGCCTGGAACCGCGGCCGGGCCCCTCTTGAGGCCGCCGCGGCCGCCGGATGCCGCACCGCCGACAGCCCGGAGCAGGTGGCCGCCGCCGCACCGGTCGTCCTCACCATGCTCCCCGACCTCCCTCAGGTGATCGAGGTGCTCGGCGGCCCTGGCGGACTGCGCTCCGGTCAGCCGGTCATGGACACCCTGGTCGTGATGGGCACCGTCTCCCCGGTCGCGGTGCGCGAGCTGGCGGCGAAGCTGCGGCCGCAGGGCATCGCGGTCGTCGACGCCCCCGTCAGCGGCGGGGTGACCGGCGCCCGCGACGCCACCCTGTCGATCATGGCCGGGGGCCCGGTGGAGACGGTCGCACGGATCCACCCGTATCTGGAGGCAATGGGCTCGACCGTACGGCGCATGGGGGACACCGGAGGCGGATCACTCGCCAAGGCGTGCAACCAGCTCGTCGTCGCCGGGACGCTGGTCGCGATCGCCGAGGCCGTACTGCTCGGCGAACTCGGCGGCCTCGAACCCGCGGCACTGCTCGACGTACTGGCCGGTGGCCTCGCCTCCTCCGAGGTGCTCGCACAGAAACGGCACCACCTGGCCGAGGGCGATTTCACCCCGTCCGGCCCGGCCCGCTACCTCCACAAGGACCTCGGGTTCGTCCTGGACAGCGCCGCCGACGCACACGTCACGCTGCCGCTCTCCACGACCGTTGCCGACCTCTACGCGGCCGTCGAGGCCCAGGGCCTGGGCGACCTGGACAACAGCGTCGTCCTCGGCCTACTGCGCGGCGACTCGTCCAACTCCCCTCACCGCACGAAGGACTGAAGACACATGCAGGTAGGAATCGTCGGCCTCGGACGCATGGGCGGCAACATGGCAGCCCGATGGCGGGACCGCGGCCACGAGGTACTCGGCTACAGCCGAACCTCCCCCGACCGCGACGCCGACTCCATGGAGGAACTCGTCGCGAAGCTCGCCGGACCCCGCGTGGTGTGGCTGATGCTCCCCTCGGGCGAACCGACCCGCCAGACCCTGCGGCAGCTCGGGGAGCTGCTGTCCCCCGGCGACGTGATCGTCGAGGGCGGCAACTCGCGCTTCAGCGACGACACCGAGCATGCCCTGATGCTCGCCGAGCACGGCATCGGCTACGTCGACTGCGGTGTCAGCGGCGGCGTCTGGGGCCGTGAGAACGGCTATGCCGTGATGTGCGGCGGCGAGGACGAACACGTACGGCGCGTCTGGCCGCTGCTGGAGTCGCTCGCCCCCGACGAGGACGGGCTGTGCCATGCCGGCCCGGTCGGCGCCGGCCACTACGCCAAGATGGTCCACAACGGCATCGAGTACGGCATGATGCAGGCGCTCGCCGAGGGCTACGAACTGCTGGAGGCCAGTGAGTATGTGCCTGATGTGCCCAAGGTGCTCGCCTCCTGGCGGCACGGCACGGTCGTCCGCTCCTGGCTGCTCGATCTTCTCGTGCGGGCCCTGGACGAGGACCCGGGCCTGGCCACCCTCTCCGGTCGCGTCGACGACTCCGGCGAGGGCCGCTGGACGGTCGAGGAGGCGGTACGCCTCTCCGTGTCCGCCCCCGCCATGACCGCGGCTCTCTTCGCCCGCTTTGCCTCCCGCAAGCCAGACGCGGACCAGCTCAAGGCCCTCGCGGCGATGCGCCGGCAGTTCGGCGGCCACGCGGTGCACGACGCCGACGCGGTCACCACAGCCAAGGCGTGAGTGCCGGCGGCGGCCGGAAGGACGAAGAAGAAGGTGGCCGAGGGCTGACGCTGCTGGTCGCCGGGGCATTCTTCATGGAGAACCTCGACGGCACGATCATTTCGACCGCCGCCCCCGACATGGCTGCGTCCTTCGGGGTGCGGCCGGCCGACATCGGCGTCGCCATGACGGCGTATCTCGTCGCGCTGGCCGTGTTCATCCCGGCGAGCGGTTGGACCGCCGACCGCTACGGCGCCCGCCGGGTCTTCGCCTGGGCGATCGCCGTGTTCACCCTCGCGTCGGCACTCTGCGCGGCGGCCTGCCAGTTGCCCGGGCTGGTCGCGATGCGCGTCGCACAGGGCGTCGGCGGGGCGCTGATGGTGCCCGTTGGCAGACTGGCGGTACTGCGCTCCACCCGGAAGTCCGATCTGCTGCGTGCGGTCGCCTGGCTGACCTGGCCCGGTCTGCTAGCCCCGGTCCTGGCACCGGGGCTGGGCGGACTGTTCACGACGTACGCCTCCTGGCACTGGATCTTTCTGATCAATGTGCCGCTGGGCGTGCTGGCGTTGCCGTTCGCCCTGCGGCTCGTTCCCGATCTCCGGCAGACGGAACGCCCCCCTCTCGACTGGGTGGGCTTCGGGGCCGGCGGCGCCGGGCCGGCGGCCGTGGTGCTGGGGCTGGAGCGGTTCGGGGATGCGCCCGCCGCCTGGGGCGCGGGCGCGTCCTGGCTCACCGCGGGGGTCGCGCTCTGTCTCCTGACGGTACGTCACCTGCAGTGTAGGCAAGGACCGTTGCTCGACCTCGGAGCGCTGAAGGTGGACACCTTCCGGGTGTCGAACGCGAGTGGGGCCCTGTTCCGCGCGGCCATCACCGCGGTGCCGTTCCTGCTGCCCCTGATGTTCCAGGGGGCCTTCGGCTGGAGCGCGGCCACCGCCGGACTGGTGCTCATCGCGGTGTTCGCGGGCAACGTCGCCGTCAAGCCGCTCACCACTCCGCTGCTGCGCCGGTTCGGCTTCCGTACGGTGCTGCTGGTGAACGGGGTCGCGACGGCGGTGACCTTCGTGTTGTGCGGGCTGCTCGGCCCGCACACGCCGATGGCCGTCGTGCTGTCCGTGCTGTTCGTGAGCGGTATGTGCCGGTCGGTCTCGCTCAGCGCGTACGCGACGATCGGCTTCGCCGACATCGAGGCGGACCGCACCAGCGGCGCCAACGCGCTCTCCAGCACGGTGCAACAGCTCGCCGCCGGCCTCGGGGTCGCCTTCGGCGCCCTGGCGCTGCACGCGGCGGGCCCGATCGCGCCCCTCCTCGGGCTGGTCGGACCCACCGCTCCCTACCGGGTGGCGTTCGCGCTGCTCGCACTGCTTCCCCTGATCACGGTCGCGGAGGCGGTACGGCTCCGGCGGGATGCCGGGGCGGTGGTCACCGGTGCGGCTCCTGGACCCCGCGCAGGAGTTGGTACAGCTGCTCGCTGAGCCCCCGGGTCTCCGCCAGCCGCCGCGCCGCCGTCGGGTCCGGGGTCACCGTGCGGTGGGCGCGGGCACCCGGCACGGGGGCGGTCAGCGAGGGCAGGGCACCGAGCGCATGCCGCGCCAGCAGCGCGGCACCGAAGCCCGAGCCCGCGGCGTCGTCGGTGATCTCCAGAGGCATGTCGAGCGCGGCGGCGACGATCTCCGCCCAAAGGTCGGACCGCAGCGCACCCCCGGTGGCCCGTACCGAGGTGATCGGGGCATCGGCGGCGAGCAAGGAGTCGCGCACGAGGGCGAGTTGCTGCCCGACACCCTCGACCATGGCCCGGGTCATGTGGGCCCTGCCATGTCCGCGGCGCAGCCCGATCAGCGCGCCGCGCGCCTCCGGATCCCACCACGGTGCGCGTTCCCCGAGCAGATGCGGCAGGGCGATCAAGCCTTCGGCGCCGGGCTCCACCTCCGCCGCCTCCTTCAGCAGATCGCCGACGTCGACGCCACCGAAGGACTCGGCCGCCCACTGGGCGACGACCCCGGCGTTGCTGACCGCCCCGCCGAGCACCCACAGGCCGTCGGCGAGGTAGTAGCAGAACACCCGGCAGCGTTCGTCCACGCCCGGCCGGTCGCGTACGACGCGGAGGGCGCCGCTGGTGCCGAGGGACAGGGCGGCGGTGGCCGGCGCGGTGGCCCCGACGGCGAGATTGGCCAGCGGGCCGTCACCGGCGCCCGCCACCACGGGCAGCCCGGCGGGCAGGCCCAGCGCGGCGGCGGCTTCCGGGAGCAGTGCGAACACGGCGGTCGGCGGCACCAGTTCGGGCAGCCGGTCGGCGCTCACCCCGGCGATGTCGAGGGCGGGGCCGTGCCATCGAGTGGTGCGCATGTCGAGCAGGCCGGTGGCGGAGGCACAGGACAGGTCGGTGACCAGCCTGCCGGTGAACCGCGACAGGACGTAGTCCTTCAGGCCGCACCAGGAGGCCGTACGCCGGACGAGTTCCGGCTCGTGTGCCGCGAACCAGGCGAGTTTGGTGAGCGGGGCCATGGAGTGCACGGGGGTTCCCGTCGCCCGGTGCAGCGCGTCTGCCTCAGCGCTCTCGATGCTTGCGCCGCTGCTGATTCCAGCCCGGCCGCTCCCGGTGCCCCGCCTGCTCGCGGGCGCCCGCAGACGTCTGGCGATGCCGGCAGCCCGGGTGTCCGCCCAGCTCAGCGCCGGGGTCAGCGGTTCACCCAAGGAGTCCAGGGCGAGCAGGGTGTGCAGGGCCGCGCTGAAGGACAGGGCAGCGACCGAGAGCCCGCGCGCGGCGCAGAGCCCGGCGCTCTCCCGTACCGCTTCGACGACACCGGCCAGCACCGTCTCCGGATCGTGGACGGCTTCCCCGTTCCGCCCGGTGTGCAGGGGTGCGGGCCGCTCGCCGGTCGAGATGACCCGGTACCCGCCGTCCACCGCGACCACTTTCGTCGCGGTGGTGCCCAGGTCGATGCCGAGCACCACCTGGGTCTCGTCCTTCATCACCGTCTTCGTCTCCGTTTCCGTCTCGGCGGGGTGTGCTGTTCCGTGGAGCCACATGGGTGCCGGCCCCGCACCCGGGGGCAGGGTCACGGGGCACGGGGCCGGCTGTCTCAGGGGCCGCTGTCGCGAACCCGGGCCACCGAAGGGCCGGATCGCTCAGCGGGCGTCGGCGGGATCGGTGAGGTCCCGACCCCGGGTCTCCGGGGTGGCGAAGGTGGTGACGAACGTGATCAGCGAGAGGACCGATGCCGACGGTGATGACCACGCAGATCAGCACGCTGTTCCCGGAGCTCATCAGCGCGAAGGCGGGGACGGCGAAGATCGCCTGGAACAGTGCGGCCATCCGGTAGAGCGGGAGCCGGCCGATCCGGTCGGACAGCATGCCGAACAGCGGGATGGTGCCGATACCGGCGAGCGAGGCGCAGGCCACGGCCAGCGGGCCGACCGGGTTGGAGACGCCGACCACAGTGGTCACGTAACGGGGCCGAAGCGGTGCCGTAGAGGGCGAAGTCGTAGCACTCAAGGGCACTGCCCACCGAACTGGTGACGAGCGCGCGGCGCAAACCGGGATTCTTCCGGTCACTGTCGCCGTCGGCGGGCCGGAATGTCTTCGTTGGCACCTGCACGGGATGCCGCCTTCCGTCTCAACGGACGTGGAAACACGCCGTACATCTGCGGACGCCGAGGACCGTAACAGCATGCGGGACTCAAGCCAATATGTTGAACGGGCGGGGCCCGCGAGGGCGCGCATCCGACTTGCCACTTTCAACCCTTAAGCCCCATTTGACCAGAGATTACATCGCGAACTGCCCTTCCGTGAGGCGTTTCGTGCCACCGCACAGTTGCACTCCTCCATCCTGGAGTTCAATATGTTGGCCTGCGTACAGTATTTGGTTCTGGAGGTAGGTCTGAGTGTCAGGACATCCGGAGGTGGGCGTCGCCGGGCTCGGGGTCATGGGGTCAGCCATCGCCCGCAGGCTGCTGCGGCGTGAACGCACCGTGCGGGTCTACGACGTCCGGCAGGACGCGGTGGCGGAACTCGCCAGGGACGGGGCGGAACCGGTGGACTCGGCGGCACAGCTCGCCGCGTCCTCCGTGGTGATCCTCTCCCTCAACACCGCCGACATCGTCGAACAGGTGGTCTTCGGCCCGGATGGGCTCCTCACCGCCACGTCCGACGGCGTACTCGTCATCGACATGTCGAGCATCGACCCCGGGCGCACCCGCGCCTTCGCCGAACGGGCCGCGAAGCTCGGTGCCGGCTGGGTCGACGCCCCCTTGTCGGGCGGTGCGCCGGGCGCGGAACGCGGTGAGCTGACGCTGATGCTCGGTGGTGAGGAGGAAGACGTGGAACGGGCGCTGGCCGTGCTCGGGGCGCTCTCCTCCCGGCTCACCCACATCGGCCCGCCCGGCTCCGGGCAGCTGGTCAAATCCGTCAACCAGGTGCTGGTCGGCTGCGGATTCGCGGCCCTCGCCGAGGCCGCTGCCCTGGTGCGTGCGGCCGGTCTGCCGCCACGGCACGTACAGGCGGCTCTCACCGGGGGCAGAGCCGACTCTGCGCTGCTCCAGGAGTTCTTCGTCAAGTTCGCCGAAGTCGACCTCACGCCCACCGGGCGGGTCAGCAACATGGTCAAGGACCTGGAGGCGGCCCGCGACTACGCGCGCTCGGCGGGAGTGCCGCTGCCGGTCACCACCGCCGTCTCCGAGCTGCACCGCTGGCTGGCTGCCGCTGGTCACGGCGACGCCGACAACGCCGCGCTCATGCACTACTACGGATACGGAAACGGTCCGACGGGAGGCCAGTCGTGACGGTTTCAGCCAAGGGCCCCGCGCTGTTCGACCTCTCCGGACGGCTGGCCCTGGTCACCGGTTCCAGCAAGGGCATCGGAGCCGCCCTGGCGGCTGGACTGGCCGAGGCCGGCGCCGAACTCATCCTCAACGGCCGCGATCCCGAGGCCCTGGAACGCGCCCGGGTCGAACTCGCCGAACGCACCGGGACCAAGGTGCACGCCGCGCCCTTCGACGTCACCGACGAGACGGCCGTACAGGCGGCGGTCCAGGAGATCGAGGACCGGCTCGGCCCACTGGACATCCTGGTCAACAACACGGGCGTACAGCACCGCGAACCACTCCTCCAGGTCGCCGCCGAGAATTTCGAACGGGTCCTGCAGACCAACCTCACCAGCGCCTTCCTGGTCGGGCGCGCTGTGGCCGCGGGCATGGTCGGACGCGGCCACGGAAAGATCGTCAACATCTGTTCCGTACAGACCTGGCTCGCCCGTCCGGGCATCGCCGCCTATGCGGCATCCAAGGGCGGTCTCGCGATGCTGACCCGGGGCATGTGCGCGGAATGGGCCGGGTCGGGGCTGACGGTCAACGGACTGGCGCCCGGCTATGTGGTCACCGAACTGACCCGCCCGCTCGTCGACGACCCGGCCTTCGACTCCTGGATCCGGGGCCGCACCCCGGCCGGGCGCTGGGCCTCCGTCGAAGATCTCGTCGGAACGCTGGTGTGGCTCGCCGCCCCCGCGTCGGACTTCGTCAACGGCCAGGTGATCGCCGTCGACGGCGGCCTGACCGCGGTCATCTGAGAAAGGACCGAGGACATGAACTCAGGCTCGATGCGCGCGGTCGTGGCCCACGGGGCGGGGGACCTGCGCCTGGAGGAGCGGCCGGTGCCACAGCCCGGGCCCGGCGAGGTGGCGGTCGACATCCTCTACGGCGGGATCTGCGGCTCCGACCTGCACTACTGGCGGCACGGCGCGGTCGGCGACTTCCGGCTGCGCGAACCACTCGTCCTCGGTCACGAGATCGTCGGCCGGGTACGCGCCGCGGGCCCCGGCACACAGGCCCCATCGCCCGGGACCCCGGTGGCCGTCCACCCACTGGCCTCCTGCGGCATGTGTCGACAGTGCCTCGCGGGACGGCGCAACACCTGCCTGGACACCGGCTATCTTGGCAGCGCCGCCCGCAACCCCCACGTCCAGGGCGGCTTCGCGGAGGTCCTGGTGGCGCCCGAGGAGCGGGTGCTGCCCCTGCCCGAGGGCCTGGACCTGCGGCTGGCCGCGGTCGCCGAGCCGGCGGCGGTCGCCTGGCACGCGGTACGGCAGGCCGGTGACGTACGCGGAAAGCGGGTCCTGGTCACCGGCGCCGGCCCGATCGGCTGCCTGGTGGTCGCGGCCCTGCGCGCCGCCGGAGCCGGCGAGATCACCGTGACCGATGTCCACGAGGCCCCGCTGGCCGTTGCGAAACAAGTGGGCGCCGACGCGGCCGTACGGATCGGCGCGACCGAACAGGACGAACTGCAAGAACTCGCGGCGGACATCGCCATCGAGTCCTCGGGCAACCCCGCAGGGCTGCGTACCTGCGTCTACGGAGTGGACCGCGGCGGCCTGGTCGTGGGCCTCGGCCTGCTCCCGCCCGGGGACACCCCGGTCGCCGCGAACGCGGTGATCACGAGGGAGCTGCGGCTGGTCGGCTCCTTCCGCTTCGACAACGAGCTCGGCGAGGTGCTCCGCGCGCTGGCCGACGGCCGCCTCCAGGCCGACCCGGTGGTAACCTCCGTACTCCCCGTGGCACGAACCGGCGAAGCCTTCGAACTGGCAGCCGACCCGGCGCGCTCCTGCAAGGTGCTCCTCGACTTCGCGGATCCGACGACGCCCTGACGTGGGCCGACTACGCCTTCGCGCGGGCCGGCCGCGAGTCGGCCCGCCCGGGCCACCACCTCCCCCCACCAATATCCCCTCCGGTCATGGGAGTTCAGCATGTCGGGCACACCCGTACCCCGCCCGCACGTCGCAGTGAGCCGCACCGGTCTGCCGGGGGTCGCCGTCCGTCGGCTCGCCTCCCAGTACGACGTCACTTCGTGGGAAGGGACGACGCCGCCCACGTCCGCCGAGCTGGGCGTGCTGGCCGGGGCTGCCAGGGACTGCTCGTCCTCGGCAGTGACCGGGTGGACGCCGCCCTGCTGGACGCGGCCGGCCCGGGCCTCCGTGTCGTGGCACTGGCGTCGATGGGATACGACGGCGTGGACGTCGATGCCGCCGTCGCGCGCGGTGTGGTGGTCACCCACACCCCCGACGTGCTCGCCGACACCACCGCAGACGTGGCGATGGCGCTGATCCTGATGGCCCGGCGGCGCCTCGGCGCCAGCATGGACGCGCTGCGGCGCGGAGAGTGGGGCGACTTCAGGATGGCACCGAGAACGAGGCACGATTCCTGGACCGCTCGCGGACGCGGTCGTGGACGGTCGAAGTACGCGTCAGCTGACCCGAAGCCCGACCGCCAGCGTCAGTTCAAGGACCCGGTGTGGCGATGCGAGATCCGGAAACAGCTCCCGCAGCTGCGACATCCGGTACCGGACCGTCTGGGGATGGACGAACAACGCCGCCGCCACCTCGTCCCGCCTGCCCTGGTGCAGCAGCCACGCCCGCAACGTCTGCTCCAGCCGCCGTGCGGTCGCGGCAGGCAAGGTCCGCAACGGTGCGAGGGCTCGGGCACGCAGGTCTGCGAACGCGTCCGCGTCGGCGCTCAGCACCAGCTCGGGCAGGTGGTCCTCGGTGTCGCGAATATCGGAGGAGAGGGAGCGCGCGCGTACGGCTCGTGCGTACGAGTGGGACGCCCGAGTCCATGGCCGGGCCGGGCCGACCACGGCGGTGCGGTCGGTCAGCTGCCGCAAGAGATGTGATCGGTCGGCATCGGGGACGAGCAGCACACCGGTGGCGTCCGGCAGATCGTCGAGGACGAGGGTGCTCGGGTCGAGCGCGCGGTAGGCAGGCCGGGCCTGGGCGGCGGGCAGCAGGACCGCGGTCAGCGAAACCGGAGGCTGCCACCCGGCCCGTTGAACAGAGGCCAGCAGCACGTCGGGGCTCGCTCCGGCGAGGAGGTCGCGGGCCAGGTGTTCCAGGTGGCGCTCGTGGGCCCTGCCCCGGGCGGCCAGTTCGTCGGCGTGGCCCGCGGCGCTCGCGGCGGAGAGCTCGTCGATGTAGGCGAAGGTCAGCTCGGCGAACTTGGCGACCTCGGCGGCGGGCAGACCTGCGGGTACGGCGCCCGCCGCCAGGCATCGCCAGGCGACACGGGCGCCGACGCGATAGGCGCTGAGCAGGGCGTCCATCGAACGGCCGTCGCGCACCTCGCCGCGGCCCAGCTCGTAGGCTGCGTCACCGGCGTCGCCGCCTGTGGCGTTCCCGCTCGCGAGGTCCAGGTAGTGCCCCAGGGCGGTGCGGACGGCTCGGCGGATGGTGGCGCCCATATGGCCCGTGAGGGCGTTGGCGTAGGGAGGGACCTCGTCGATGATCGCCTGGACGACCTCGTCGGCAGTGGTCTTCAGCGCGGCCCGAAGCGCGGTGACCGTCGTCTCATCAAGGGCCAGTTCGCTGACCCTCCGCAGTGCATGGCTCACGTTTTTATTCCCTGCGAACAATTCTGCCGACCAGATTCACGTCCTGTGGTCAGGACTTTACGCCTCAAGGCGCAGCAAGCTGGAGTCATGACGAGTGCAGCCCTCCGCAGCAGGGCGTGGAAAATGCTGGAGATGGTCACGACGCCACTGCTGCCGTCGGACTACCTCGACCTGGTCAGCCCGTTGCGTGCGGGCGCCGACCTGCGGGGGCGCATCGAGGCCGTGCACCCCGAGACGCCTGATGCCGCGACCGTCGTGATCAGGCCGGGACGGGGCTGGCGCGGCCACACGGCCGGTCAGTACGTGCGGATCGGGGTCGACGTCGACGGGGTGCGCCTGTGGCGTGCCTACTCCCTCACCTCGCCGACAAACCGCCAGGACGGCCGCGTCACGATCACCGTGAAGGCGATCCCGGACGGCAAGGTCAGCAACCACCTGGTCCGCAGGGCGAAACCGGGCACGCTGATCCAGCTCGACCAGCCGAGCGGTGACTTCGTGCTGCCGCAGGCCAAGCCCGCCAAGGTGCTCTACCTGACGGCCGGCAGCGGCATCACGCCCGTGATGGGCATGCTGCGCGACACCGAGTTCGACGACGTCGTCATGGTCCACTGCGCGCCACAGCCGCAGGACGTGATCTTCCGCAACGAACTGCACGACCTGGTCGCGGACAAGAAGCTGCGGCTCACCGAGGTACACACCGACACAGACGGCATGCTCGACATCGCCCGTCTCGACGAACTCGTGCCCGACTGGGCCGAGCGCGAGACCTGGGCCTGCGGGCCCGCGGGCCTGCTCGACGCCGCCGAAGAGCACTGGAGCGAGCACGGCGTACAAGAGCGCCTGCACACCGAACGCTTCCGCCCCAGCATCGTCGTCGCCGGCGACGGCGGCGAGGTCACGTTCAGCGCCGCCGGCAAGACCGTCGACGCGGACGGCGCCACGCCGTTGCTGGACATCGGCGAGGAGGCCGGCGTGCTCATGCCCTCCGGGTGCCGCATGGGCATCTGCTTCGGCTGCGTCACGCCGCTCAAGGCGGGCGCCGTCCGCGACCTGCGCACCGGCGAGCTCACCGAGGCCGAGCCGGGCGTCCTCATCCAGACCTGCGTGTCCGCCGCGGCGGGCCCCTGCGACATCGAACGGTAGGAGCACCTTGACCGCCATCGACCCCACCGCCCACCTGACCGCGGAGCAGATCGAGGAGCTTGGCCGCGAGCTGGACGCGATCCGCGACGAGGTGATCGCCGGCCGCGGCGAGAAAGACGCCGCCTACATCCGTAAGGTCATCTCGGCGCAGCGCAAGCTCGAGCTGGTCAGCAGGGGCGTGCTGCTGTTCTCGATCTTCCCGCCCGCGTGGCTGCTCGGCACCGCCGGTCTGTCCGTGGCGAAGATCATGGACAACATGGAGATCGGCCACAACGTCCTGCACGGCCAGTGGGACTGGATGCGAGACCCGAAGATTCACTCCACCACCTGGGAGTGGGATCACGTCTCGCCGTCCGAGCAGTGGAAGCACTCGCACAACGAGCTGCACCACACGTACACCAACGTGATCGGCAAGGACAACGACCTCGGCTACGGCATCATGCGCGTCGACGAGGACCAGAAGTGGCACCCGTTCCACCTCGGCCAGCCGTTGTGGAACTTCATCAACGCCTGCTTCTTCGAGTACGGCATCGCAGCGTACGACCTGGAGCTCGGCAAGAACCTGCAAAAGCGCCGCCGCAACAACCCGGAGTTCCGCGCGCGGGCCAGGGCCGTGGGCCGCAAGATCCGCAAGCAGGTGCTCAAGGACTACGTGATCCACCCGCTGCTGTCGGGCCCGTCGTTCCTCACCACGCTCGCCGCCACGTTCACCGCGAACCTGGTCCGCAACATCTGGTCCCACTCAGTGATCATGTGCGGGCACTTCCCCGAGGGCGTACAGGTCTTCGAGCGCCGGTCGATCATGGGCGAGACGCGCGGCCAGTGGTACCTGCGCCAGATGATGGGCTCGGCGAACATCAGCGGCAGCAGGGCCATGCACTTCATGACCGGCAACCTCTCCCACCAGATCGAGCACCACCTGTTCCCGGACCTGCCGAGCAACCGCTACGCCGAGGTCGCGGTGAAGGTGCGCGCACTGTTCGAAAAGTACGAGCTGGAGTACGTCACCGGCCCGCTGCCCAAGCAGGTGTTCTCCGCATGGCACAAGGTCTTCCGGCTCTCGCTGCCGAACAAGGAGCCCAAGGTCAAGACGCCGGACCGCGAGCAGGAGCTCGTCGCCGCCTGATTCCCGGTACTGGTTCAGATCTCTCGGCGTATCGACGCCACCGCCGGGCTCGGTGAGATCCGTCGCGGACGGCGGGCGGCCGCGACATCAGACCCTACGACACGGGACCCGGGCAGCCCGATGTCCGGCCGCGCTGCCTCAACATGCGCCAGCAGCTCAACACACAACCCCCGTCGAAATGTTGTAGTGCGCTGACCTGCCCAAAGATCAGCGTCGAGGTGTCCACGATCAAGGTGGAGGGCCCGTGCGCCGTCACCCAGCGCCAGCCAGGCGATGGTTCCTCCGCCGCCGATCGCAGCGACAGCGCGGTGTGCAGCACGCAGGGCGCTGTCGCTGCGGCCTTTGCCCGCTAGATCCAAGGCGATGACTTGTGCGCAGGGCAGGGGGGCCGCGGAGCCGGGCGGGCGTCGGGTTGGGTCGGGTGGACACGCTGCGCCGGGCGGCGACCAGGCCGCCGGTTCCGCGGGCAGCGACGGCGGTCGTGGCGCCGAGGATGATCCTCCGTCTGCTTGTTTCTCTCACGTGTTGGTTTCGCGCCCCTCCGTCTCGGTGGGCTGCGCGACTTCTGCCTTGAACGCCTGTAGGAGCTTGGCGGCAGCCTCGGCGACTTCGGGGTCCACGGAGTCGGCCAGTCCTTCGATGGTGCGACGTCCAGCCAGCACGGCCTGGTGTGCATCGTGTTCCCACTGGACCTTGTGGGCGTAATTGTCGGCGTATTTGGGCAGAGCGCCTGCTGCGGTGCGGCTCCACTCGTGGGAGGAGTAGATGTTCAGCAGGAGTTTCAACGCCTCCGCCTTGCAGCCCACTTGGGGAGCTTCGGCGAGTTCCAGCAGGAACGGCACGGTGGGGGCCGTGGCCTCGGAGATAACGAAGCCAAGCTCGCATACGAGGTCGGCCAGGTAGTCCAGTGCCAGGTCTCCGGTCTTGCGGTCTCCCCAGGCCGCTTTGGAGAGGAGGGTGGGAATATCTCTCGCCGAGCCTCTGGGCACCTCAAGGTCGCTCCACGGAACACGTGGGAGTCCTTTGAGCATAGTTCCCATGTTCAACTCACCCGCCGTTGAAGGTGTCGGTGATGCCCAGCCGGTCCATGATCCTCCTGCACTGACCGCAGGCCGGGATCAGCTCTCTGTTGCGCACGTGTTCGAACGGCTTGTGCAACATCGCGAGACTGCGACTGCCCTTGATTGTTCGCCTGCGTTGAGGGCGTCAAGGATGCAGCCGATTTTCCCAGCATTTGACACCTCCACCGAGGATGCCCGCGGTGCTGGCAACGGTTCCCGGATGGCCCAATATCCTGCGCGAAGTGGGGACTGGAGGTTCCGGTCGGCGGCGGAGGCCCAACACTAATGATCACCGGAGTCACCAGGGAGCCCACAGCGTGACCGGCACCACGGAGGCCCTGAGCAGGTCGGCTGCAGTCGACAATGCGGCACGAAGTGTCACGCGCCCGTTCTACGTCTACGCCGTGCTCGCCAACTCGCTGTTCCAGCGTGGCGTATTCGTCCTCTTCCTTCAACAGCGAGGCTTCTCCGCCGGGCAAGTGGCCCTCCTTCAGACACTGCTCTACCTGGTCAGCGGACTTGCGGAGTTACCGACGGGAGTCATCGCCGACCGAATCGGCCGGCGTGCCAGCATCGTGATCGGCCAGATGCTGATAGCTGGATGTCTGCTCGGCCAGGGGACGTTCTCCAACTACTGGGTGTTCCTGGCACTGTTCATCGGGCAGGGCGTGGGCATGGCATGTGTGTCCGGCTCGGACACCGCCCTGCTGTACGACCTGCTCGTGCGTCGTGGTGCAACGGCCGGCTACGTCAAGACCAAGTCCCGGTTCACCATGCTCGGGACGGTCACCTCGGGAGCCGCCATCGTCCTCGGCGGCCAACTGCAGCAGATTTCCTGGGGAGTCGTCTACGTCGGTTCGGCGGCGTGCCTCGTCCTGGCCGTGGTGGTGCTGATGTCACGGGTGCCCGAGATCCGCGGCGCGGACGCGGTGGACGAGCAGGACGGAGCCGAGAAGGGGCACGGCGACGCCACAGCATGGCGGGCGATGCTTCGGGTCGCCACGCCGGCACTCGTGACGCTTGTCGTGGTGTCCGGATTGATGCATGCGACTTTGACGCCGTACATCATTTTTACCCAGAAGACCCTCTCCGATCAGGGAGCGGGCACCGCATTGGTCAGCGTGGTCATATCGGCGGGATTCCTCACTGGCGGGCTCACTCCGCTGCTGTCGGACCGCGCGAACCGGCGCATCGGGTATCGGGTCATCGTCCCGGTGTCCCTCCTGACGCTCGCCGCGGCACTCGGCCTCAGCGGCCTCGGCCTCGTCTGGGTCACCATCGCCGCGTTCCTGGCCCTGGTCGGAATTCCCGAGATCACCGCCGTGATCGTGGACAACGTGTTCAACGAGGCCGTGCCGTCGCGCCACCGGGCGAGCCTTCTGTCGATGATCGCATTCGCGGAGTCGGCGCTCATCGGCATCGGCTATCTCGTCCTCGGCACGCTCATGGACGGGCTGGGCTCCAGTCAGGGCATGGCCACCTACGCCGCTGTCCCCCTGCTGGCATGTCTCCTGTGGCTCCCGGTGCTCTTCCGCGGGGCACGGGTGACCACCGAGATCGAGAAGCCCGCCGACCAAAAGGCATCCTGAAACAGACCATCTCGAGCAACGCCCCTGCCCGATGGCAGGGGCGTTGCTCGTTGACATGTCGCTCCCCTTCGGCGACGGAGCTGTCATCGCGACGATCAGCGCCGAACGGGATGGGAAGAGTCGCGCCACTGCGGCAGCTGTTCAGCCTGGAGCCACCGCGTAAGTGAGAGTCTCCTACAGGCTCGCGGAGCTGTTCGCCGTGTTCGATGACCCCGACCTGATCGCGCATGGCGGGCCGACGCAAGCGTACTTTGTCCGACGAGATGGGGGCCCATGCGCTGCCGGCGCGGTCAAGCGTCGGTGGCGTCGGTCGGCGCCGCCTCACCGAGTTGGGCGAGCGTCAGGACGTCGCCGGCGATGCCCCAGCCGCCGTCGGCGACCTCTTCGACCAGCACCATGGTGTTGTTGCGGGCCCGCTCGCCGTAGATCTCGACGTACAGCTCGGTGGTGCGGGTGACGATCTCCTGCTTCTGCTTCGGGGTGAGGGTCTTCTCGGGGACCTTGAAATTCGCGAAAGGCACTGCTGCTCGTTCCTTCTCTCCGTGGTGCGTCGCACGGGGTCCGGGATCCGGGCGGGGAGATGGGATCTGGCCGCGCTCTCCGTCGCCCTGTTGTCTCCTCCACGATCGACCGGTCCGCCGCCTCCAGCCAGGGCTGCGCTTACCCAGGGGATGGCACCCCCTGGCTACGGCCCGGCGCGCGAGCGACCATGAAGGGGTGAACCTTCCAGAGCTCGGCGCCTTCCTCAGGACACGTCGCAACCGCATCCGCCCCGCCGAGGTCGGTCTGCCCCACGGCCCGCGCCGGCGCGTCCCGGGGTTGCGCCGCGAGGAAGTCGCCCAGCTGGCAGGGCTGTCAGCCGACTACTACACCGAGTTGGAGCGCGCCCGCGGCAAGCACGGTGTGCAGCCCTCGGCCCAGACGCTGGCCGCCCTCGCCCGTGCCCTGCGCCTCAACGGCGACGAACGGGACCACCTGTTTCGTCTGGCCGACCGGCCGATCCCCCCGTCGGCGCACGGGCCGTCGGCGCACGTGCAGCCGGCGCTTCTGGGGCTTTTGGACCGGCTGTCCACCACCCCCGCGCGCGTCGTCACCGACCTCCACGAGACCCTGGTGGAGAACGATCTGGCCCGGGCCCTGCTCGGCACGTCCCCGGCACTCCGCGGCCCGAGGGCGAGCTTCGTGTACCGCTGGTTCACCGACCCGCGGTCGCGCGAGATGTATCCGCCCCGGGACCACCCGCGCCACTCCCGGGTGTTCGCGGCCGACCTCCGGGCAGCGGTTACCCGGCGCGGCCGGGACGCGGAGGTGATGAACATGGTCGCCGTGCTCCGCCGCCGCAGCCAGGAGTTCGCAGCCCTCTGGGACACCCACGACGTCGCGGTGCGTCGTATGGACCACAAGAACATCGTCCACCCCACGCTCGGCATCATCGAACTCGACTGCTACAACCTGTTCAGCGAGGACGGACGCCAACGCCTGCTGTGGTTCACCGCACCGCCCGGAACCCGCGGAGCCGAACAGCTGGAACTGCTGTCGGTCATCGGAACCCAGGACCTGAACGTCGCCGAGCCCACGACCCCGGACGGCGTGCCCGGGGCGGAGTCCACAACGCGACGCTGATCCGCGCCGGCGCAACGGATACCGGACAGCGCGTAGTTCACCCGAGCTGATCGGCATCCACCGCGTCCGATGCACCTCTGTCGTCCGGCTTTGCATGCCGACATGACGTTCTTTGGCAGAAACCGGGTCGCGCGTCTGGTTCCGTACACGTTGCCCCTCTCGAATGTCGGTACGCGACCCGCGAGGTCACAAGCTCCGCACAGCTTGAGGAGAGCCACCGTGTTCCGACACCCGCTCCGTCCCGTCGCGGCCGCCGCCGCGCTCGCCGCCGTCGGCGGTCTTACGGTCCTGTCCGCCGGCCCCGTCTCGGCCTCCCCCACGACTCGGTCCCGGCATGTCCTGCTGCTGTCGGTCGACGGTCTGCACCAGTCCGACCTGGCCTGGTACGTGGCCCGGCACCCCCAGTCCGCGCTCGCCCGCCTGGCCGGCGGCGGTGTGGAGTACACCCACGCGAGAACCACCGTCCCCTCAGACTCCTTCCCCGGCATGGTGGGCCAGGTGACCGGCGGAGACCCGGGCGTCACGGGCGTGTACTACGACGACACCTACAGCAACAGGCTGCTCCCGGCCGGCACCACCCACTGTGCCCGCGTCAAGCCGGGCGCGGAGGTCGACCTCACCGAGGACCTCGACAAGAACCAGAACTCCCTCGACGCGGGCCAGGGCCTGTCCGGCCTGCCCGGCAGCATCCTGAACATGACCGGCGACGCCGCTCACCTCATCAACCCGGCGAAGCTGCCCGTCGACCCGAAGAGCTGCAAGCCGGTCTACCCGCACTCCTACCTCAAGGTGAACACGGTCTTCGACGTCGCCCGCGAGGCCGGGCTGCGCACCGCGTGGTCGGACAAGCACGTCGCCTACGAGATCCTCGACGGGCCGTCCGGCGACGGCATCCAGGACCTGTTCGCGCCGGAGATCAACAGCCAGGCCATCGGCTACCCGGCAGGCGCGGACTGGACGAAGGACAACGCGGCGACCGAGCAGTACGACGCGTACAAGGTGAACGCCGTCCTCAACGAGATCGACGGTCACGACCACAGCGGCACCCACAGGACCGGCGTCCCGGCGGTCTTCGGGATGAACTTCCAATCCGTCTCCACCGCCCAGAAACTGCCCGCCTCCGACGGGCTGACAGGCGGTTACACCACGGCCGGCGCACCCGGACCACTGCTGGCCAAGAACCTCGGCTTCGTCGACCGGGAGGTCGGGGCATTCCTCGACGAGATCCACAAGCGGGGTCTCGACGGCAGCACGACCGTCATTCTGTCCTCCAAGCACGGCCAGTCCCCCACCGACCCCAAGTCGCTGACCCGCATCGACGACGGGCCGCTGATCGACGGCCTCAACGCAGCCTGGAAGACAGCCCACCCGGGCGCCGCCGACCTGGTCGCCCACGCCGTGGACGACGACGCCATGCTGCTGTGGCTCAGCGACCGTTCCCAGGCCGCGGCCGAGTTCGCCAAGACCTACCTGCTCGCCCGGTCCGGCACCGGCACCGGCATCGACGGCGCCGCCAAGGCGTTCACGGCCGGCGGCCTGAAGACCGTGTACGCCGGCGCGGACGCCGCCCGGTACTTCCACGTCCGCACCGGCGACTCGCGCGTGCCCGACCTGTTCGGCATCAGTCAGTACGGCGTCGTCTACACCGGCGGCAAGGGCAAGATCGCCGAGCACGGTGGAGCACACGCCGACGACCTCGATGTACCCCTCGTCGTCTACGGCGCCACCACCCCGCACGACGTGCGCGTCAACACTCCGGTGCGCACCACTGAGATCGCGCCGACGATTCTGCGCCTCCTCGGCCTCGACCCGCGGAAACTGGACGCCGTGCGCACCGAGCACACCCGTCCTCTGCCGGAGAGCTGACCACGCTCGCCGGCCGCCAGGCCGACAGCCGCCACACAACGGCCCGCGCCGGCGATCACGGCTGACGCGCGATCAGCATGCCGAGCAGCAGCAGGAATTCACCCACGGCATCTGGCGCACCACACGTGTCACCAGATAGGTCATGCCTCGGTCATCAAAACCATCGCCCGTGCCGGAATGAAGGGAATCACCCCCGTGCGCCTGCGCCCCTTGCGCGTCCTGTGCTGTTCCGCCGTCCTCGCCCTGTCCGTGCCTGTCCTGCTGCCCGGCACGGCATCGGCGGCGGTCCCCCCTTCCTCGGTCTATCTGCAGAACTACACCACCGGCCGCAACGCCGCCGACAGCAGCGGAACCGTCGCCGCGCACAACCCCAAGGGCAACGAGGACCACCAGCAGTGGACCCCGGTCGCCGTCAGCGGCGGCTACCAGCTGCGGAACGCCGACGAGTCCGGCACCTGTCTCGGCCGCAGCGGCACCTCCGCGGTCACCGCCACCTGCGGCGCGGACGGCACCACCTGGTCAATCGCCTCCGGCGCCGACAGCACGTACACCATCGCCGTCCCCGGCACCTCGCAGTACCTCACCGGCTCCGCCTCCGATGCCGGCGTCGTGCAGCTCGGCTCGTCGGGCGACCTCGCCCGCTGGTACCTCACCCCGGTCGACTACGCGACCTCGGCGATGCCGTCCGCCGACACCCGCACCCTGGACCAGGTCACCTTCCTGACCGCGCACAACGCCTTCGCCAACGGTGTCGACGGCAACTTCGCCACGTTCCCGGTCAGCTGGTTCCCCAACCAGAACTATGGCGTCAGCCGTCAACTGGCCGACGGCGTACGCGGGTTCATGCTGGACGACTACACCGTCAACGGTCAGGCCGTGCTCTGCCACAACAGCTGCGACGGCGTCGGCAATCCCGTCCCACTCGCCGCCGACCTCCAGCGCATCGTCGACTTCCTCAAGGCCCACCCCGGCCAGTTCGCCACCGTCTTCCTGGAGGACTACGCCTCCTCGGACGTGCTGAAGTCCTCCCTCGCCTCCGTGAGCGGCCTCTACGACGTGCTGTACCGGCCCGACCAGGAGGGCGTCGCCACCAAGGGCTGGCCGACCATGGCCGACCTCGCCGCGCGCGGCAGACAACTACTGGTCTTCAGCGACCGGACACGGGCCAGCGACACCTCCAACGGCTGGGGCACCCGCGACACTTTCGGGGTGATGTACCAGCGCGAGTGGACCGTGGAGAACTACTGGTCCATGGGCGGCGGAATCGGCGACTCCGACTGGTCCTGCTACAGCCGCTGGGACACCAGGCCCCTCACCACGGACTCCGCCGCCTTCCACCCGCTGTTCGTGATGAACCACTTCCGCGACTACACCATCGGCTCCACCGCGGAGACCGACAACGGCAAGCTCCTCAACCGTGCGCAGAACTTCTGCACACCCGCCGCGCGCCACAAGCCCAACTACCTGGCCGTGGACCGCTACGACCTCGGCTCCCCCAGCCCGCTCACCACGGTCGGCACCCTCAACACCTACGTCCTCGCACCGGGGCAGTGAGGACGGCACGGTGCCCGATGCCTGGAACAGGTCCTGAGGTCCAGATCGGAACGTCGGGCGCAGGACGTCCGGAGAAACGGCCGGAAGAGACTGGTCGCCAAATCGGCTCGCGCCCGTCGCGCCGGACCACCAACGTCGTACGCGCCTTCGGCCTCGCCGTACGGGTTTGCAGCCGTTCACGCGTGTCGTCTCCAGCGCGGCACGCGGCCCGAGCCGGGACAGATCGCCGCCCTGCGCTCGCCACCGCTCACGACCGCTACGAGGTGATGTAACCACGATTCAGGTGACCGAGGCCTGCGATGCGGGCGCGCCAGTCGAGGACCTGCTCGCGAGACAGCTCCTCAAGGACCGGACCCCGGTCGACGTTGTCGGCCTCCGGCCGCGATGAGGGCCGCCGCAACGGACTCCGAACACCGCGTAGTTCACCCACGTGCTCGTTCCACCGCCGCGCAGCGATGTCGGATTCGGCGGCCTGCCGTTATGTCGCCTTCATCGGTTTCGAGAGGTCTGTGGCGGGGCAGCACCTAGCGACTAGGGGGAAGCTCATGCGGCAGCGCTCACCTCGGACTCTGCAGATCACGGTCCTGGTCTCGGTCTCGGCCACGTTCCTGGAAGTCGCGGCCAACTTCGCCGCGAACTCGGTCCAGTCGCCCGCGGTGCGCTCCCTCGATCGGATCGCTCCTCTCGTGGTGTTGGTCCTGCTGAGCGTGGTCGTCGTGGGCCAAATAGTGGTGCACCGGCAGACGCATCCCGCGGCGCCACGTCCTGCCTGGGAACCGCAGGCCACCCCCTACCCTGGGCTCGCTGCCTTCGAACGGCACGACGCGGCGGTGTTCTTCGGACGAGAGGGTGAGGTCGCCCAGATCGTGCGGCGGCTGAACACGTCCGCGCCGGACCCGCAGGAGAGGTTCCTGTGCGTCACGGGGATGTCGGGAAGCGGTAAGAGCTCGCTCATCCACGCCGGGGTCCTGCCGCGTCTGCTGAGCTCGCGGTGGACCGTACTGCCGATGATCGTGCCCGGCTCCGAGCCCCTGGAGCGCCTGGCCACCAGCCTGACGCAGACGGACGGGCCCGACCGCGAGGAGGCCGTTCGTCGCCTGCGGGCCGGAGATCTCACCGGGTTGCACAGGACGCGTCACCCCGGCGGGGTGCTGCCGGGTCGTACGCTCTTGGTGATCGACCAGTTGGAGGAACTGATCACCTTCTCTCCGGAAGCGGAGAGGGACACGTTCCTCGATGCTGTCTCCGCGGCACTCGCGCATGACCGCCGCCTGTGGGTCGTGGCCACCCTGCGAGTGGAGTTTCTCCAGGACTTCCTGTCCTGCGGGCAACCGCAGCTGTTCGCCTCACCGATGGCGCTGGGCGCCATGTCCACCGCCGAACTCGTCGCCGTCGTCGAGCAACCCGCTCGGCTGGCCGGGATCTCTTTCGAAGCCGGGCTGGTCGCGCAGATCGTCGACGACACCGGCACCGCGGACGCGTTGCCGCTGCTCGCCTACCTGTTGCGCGAGCTCTACCTCTCGATCGGGAATTCCCGTCTGGCGACCAAGGAGAGCTACCGGTCCCTCGGCGGCGTCGCCGGCGCGCTGGCCTGTCAGGCGGACGAGGTGTTCGCCACCGTCGTCGATCAGCACGGCGCAGACACCGTGCTCGCCGTGCTGCTGCGCCTGGTGGGCATGGAGGCGGGTGAACCGGTCAAGCGCCGTGTACCGCTGTCCGCCCTCTCGGACCAGGAACGGGACATCCTGCGCCCGTTCGACAAGGCGCGGCTGCTCGTGGTCACCCAAGTCGACTCGGTCCCCATGGTTCAGGTAGCCCACGAAGCCCTGTTCCGTCAGTGGCCGCCCTTGCACCAGCAGGTGGCGGTACGAGCCGAACGACTCAACAGCCGCAGCGAGTTGGAACGCTGGGCGGCCGACTGGCGGTCGTCCGGCCGCAGCCCCGACTACCTTCTCACCGGAGAGAGACTCGCCCTGGCCCGACGGTGGCTGACGGGCCTGGAGTCCGCGGCAGAGGCAACGCCGGACATGCGGGAACTGGTCACGGCCTCCCGCAGCCGGGACCGGGCCTTCCTGCACCAGGTCTCCGAGTCGGTCAGCCAGTACGTCCTGGCCAACGCCGAACGGGATCCCGAACTGGGCACCCTCCTCGCGGCAACCGTCCTCGCCGAGTGCCCGCCCACCGCCACGGCTGTCCGGGCCCTGATGGCCGCGCTCGCCCACAACCACACCCAGGCCGTGCTCACCGGTCACACCGCCGGTGTGCGCGCCATAGCGTGGTCGCCCGACGGAGCCTGGATCGCGACCGGGTCACTGGACGCAACCGCCCGCATCTGGAACGCGGCATCGGGCATGCCTGCCGCAGTGCTGGAGGGCCATGCGGCGGGAGTGGGCGGCGTGCACTGGTCGCCGGACTCGCGGCAGGTGGCCACCGCTTCGCGCGACCGTACGGCCCGGGTGTGGGATGCCGTCTCGGGAGAGACCGTCACCGTACTGACCGCGTTCACCGACACGGTCCGCGACGTCGCCTGGTCTCCCGACGGTGCCCGACTCGCGACCTGCTCACGCGACCGACGCATCCGACTCTTCGACACGGCGAGTTGGCAGCAGACGGCGGAACTGTCCGATCACCGCAACGAGATCTACCGGCTCGTCTGGTCCCCGGACGGCACCCGGCTCCTCTCCGCCGCCTACGACAGAACCTGCATCGTGTGGGACGTGGAGACGGGACGCCCGGAACGAGTGCTCGAACGCTCGAACAATCACGCCACCCCCATCTCCTGGTCCCAGGACGGCAGTTGCCTGCTCAGCGGAGAGGACCATCGAATAAGGGTCCTGGACTCCACGACCGGACAGCTCCGGCGAACCTTCCCGGAACCGCACGAACTGATCACCGATCTTCGCTGCTCTCCGCGCGGCGACACCTTCGCCGTCTCCTCACGCGGGCCCGAGGTGCACATACGCGCACTGGACCACGGCGGCGAAATCGCCCGCCTGTGCGGCCACACCGACAGAGTGCAGGCCCTGGCCTGGTCGCCCGGCGGCGACCGCATCGCCACCAGCGCCGAGGACGGCACGGCCCGCATCTGGACCACGGGCACCCACAGCACCGAACTGCGCCAGATCGACGATCATCCCGGCCCGGTCGTCAGCCTCGACACCACACCCGACGGCCGCCGCATCGCGAGCGGCAGCGGCCACGAGGTGCGGATCTGGCATGCCCACAACGGGCAATCCGCTAGAATCCTCACCGGCCACACCGCCGGAATCAATGGCGTGCAATGGGCTCCTGGCGGACGCCGGCTCGCGAGTTGCGCCGACGACAACACCGTCAGGATCTGGCAACCTCTCAGCTCCGACGAGCAACGGACGCTGTACACCGGCCGCGAAACCATCGAGGCCCTGGCCTGGTCCCCGGACGGGGCCCGCCTGGCCATCGCCGGACGCGACAACCGCGCCACCGTCCTGGACGCCGCGACCGGAACGGTCCTGGGAGGATACGGCGAGCATTCCCAGTGGGTCTGCGCACTCGCATGGTCACCCACCGGCACGATGCTCGCGACCGGCTCGGACGACCACACGGCACAGATCTGGGACATGACAGACCATCGCCTCGTGCACCATCTGACAGGCCATCAGAGTTGGGTCGACGCGGTGGCCTGGTCCCCCGACGGTTCTCAGCTCGCCACCAGCTCCGGCGACTGGACCATACGCATCTGGAGTGCCGCGACCGGCACACTCCAACACCTCCTCAAGGGCCATGAGGCCCGCGTCCGCGGTCTCGCCTGGTCTCCGGACGGCCGTCATATCGCCACCGGCTCGGACGACCGCACGGTGCGCCTGTGGAACCCGCAGGACGACGGCGAGAGCAGGGTGATCGGCATCCACCGCGACCGATGCACCTCCGTCGCCTGGCTTCCCAACAGCCGCCAGGTGGCCTCCGCTTCCGAGGACCACACCATCCGGATCTGGGGCAGCGAAAATGATGTCACCGCTCTTCTGTCGGCCGCTCGCGGCCGGATCTTCCGCTCACTGACACCAGAGGAACGCCGCACACACCTGCTTCCCGAAACCGCCTCGACGGTCACGAACAGCACTTGAGACCGGGCACGGCAACGAGGGACAGGCTGCCCAGCCAACGGCGCAAGCCGGCCGGGCCTGAGCCGGTGCTCGCAGGTCACGGTGGGGCGGGTGGCCGAAACCGAGGCCACGGCGGACCTTGTCCGGCGCAACCTCATCGAGGTTGGCCTCAGTGAAGGTGTAGATCTCGCCCGGGAGGCATCGAAGCCTTCAACCGTGGCCGTCGTCGGCCACGGTTCCGGTTCGCCTCGTCCGCGTGGGCCATCCGTCCTGCGCATCGCTTTTCAGAGCTACGGAAAGGGCAAGTCGGGCGTGGCTGATACAAGCTCTTCGATAGCATGGTTCTGTCGGTAGTTGGTGACGTCAGTTGTTCGTGAAAGCTGACGGCACCAGGTGATGGCCCAGAAAGATGTTCGCGAATTCTGACGTCACCATCGGGGTTGCGGTGTCAAGCTGGATGTGCTCAGTAAAGGAGCACCCCCGATGCCGCCCGGCCAGTCGAAGGTCGAGTTGTACGCCGCGCTGCGGCACGACTCCCGCGATGGCATGTCGAACCGGGCGTTGCAGTGCAAGTACGGCGTCACCTGGAGCACGGTCAACAAGGCCCTGACCTCGGCTTGGCCGCAGCCACGCACGACAACCGCTTCGGCGCGGCCGTCGAAGCTGGATCCGTTCACGCTGCTGATCGACGAGATCCTGCTCATTGATCTGGACGCGACCAGGAAACAGCGCCACACCGTCACCCCGGATCTACCGCCGTCTGATCGACGAGCACTCCTCGTACGAGGCGTTGCGTTGACCACTTGAACCCGCACCGATGAGAGGGCGCAAGCGTCCTGCGAGCAACCGCGCGGTCCGGCCAGGGACTGAGAGTCCGGTGTTTATACCTTGCTCGCGACCACCATGTAGTTCTCGGCCTCAAGATCGAACGTGCTCAGTTCCGTTTGGAGTCCGACCCGGTGCAGCTCGACTTCGAGTTCCTCGTACCGGTAGGGCCAGCAGGACAGCAGTTCCGAGCGGACAAGAACCAACCCGGTCGCATCAACTTGCGCGATCGCAATCTCGATGTGGTGCTCCTCCTCCCAATGCGGCGCAATCTCCCAGCGGTAGACCACGACGGCATCGCGACCGTTCCGGCGGACGAGTCGGTCACTGATCTCCAGCCGGGAACCTCTGGCCCTCACGAGTTCCCAAGTGCGGGATGTGAGTACCAAGCGCCCGCCGGGGCGCAGAAGCCGTGACATCGACTCCAGAGCAGCACCCCTGCCGGTCGCGCCCGCGGCATGGTGAAGCGAGTTGCCAACGCAGAACACCATGTCGAACGTGTTGTCCTGGAAATGGTCGGGCAACTCTTCCCAGTTCGCCCGTACGGCCCGGACGGATGCCCCGAACTCCTCAGACAACTCTGCAGTCCGACGAACCATCGCCTCGCTGGCGTCAGTTGCGACAACCTGCATGCCACGACCGGCGAGGCCAACCGCCAACTGTCCGGTTCCGCACGAACAGTCGAGGACGTGAGCGTTCGACGGCAGGGTATTGAGAACGTCGTCGAACGACGCAGCGAACTCGGCTGGAGGCAACTTTGCATCCGAGATGAGCCATTCGTACACCTCGGCAAGCACGTCATAGCCTGTCACAACCACTACCTCCGTCACGCGGCAGACTCACGGAGTGGGACGTCAGTCCATCAGCGGAGCAAGCCGGGCACCAATGGTTTTCGCAAGGATGGCTCTGACGGTGTTTGTGGGTTGTCAGTTGTCCGTCTGAGAAGCTGTATCTCAACCGATCATGGAACGTGCGGGTCGAACAGGTTTCCCGCTGGGGTGATCTTCCCGTTGTGCGCGCATGAAGACAGGGCCTC
>NZ_JBSFHA010000109.1:0-33822 GCF_053596855.1 Streptomyces sp. NPDC001617 | reverse complement strand
GCCGTGTGAACGTGCCACCGCCGGGCGTGGCATTGTCCATGCCGACCACTGGCCTGGCCGCCGCGCCCGCTGCCGAGGTCGGTCCGAACGCCTGCAACGGCCCACCCGCACTGGTGCAGGTGGGCCGTTGATTCCGGGTGGGCGATACTGGGTTCGAACCAGTGACCTCTTCGGTGTGAACGAAGCGCTCTCCCACTGAGCTAATCGCCCGGGCGCAGGAAGAACATTACCCCATGTCAGGGGGTGCCTTCGCACACTCTGCGCGGATCACTGGTCCTTGATCTTCCAGGGCATCACGCCACCGAACTTCCACAGATAGATGCCGACCAGCACGCCGACGATCACCAGCCCGATCGCCGTCAACGTGATGTTGCGCCGCCGCACCTTGGGGTCGAGCGCCTTCTGGGCCGCCTCCGTGACCTTGCGCTTGGTCCAGCGGAGCACCAGCTGGGCCCAGACGAACTCGGTCGCCCAGATCGCCATACCGCCGAAGATCACGACCCAGCCGGGTCCGGGCAGCGGCAGCATGACGATGCCGGCGGCCACGACCGCGAGGCCGACCACGAAGACGCCGACCTGCCAGCTCAGATGCAGCGCGCGACGCCTCTTGATGAATGCCGGGGCCTTGGAGCCGAGCCCTTGGTCCCCCTGCGCCCCATCCGTTTCACCCTCGGCCGCCGGCCTGGCACCCCTGTCCTTGTCCGCCACCACGGCGACCTCGCCCGGATTGTCACTCCCCGTATTCATACGGCCAAACTTTACCTTACTTTACTGACGGGAAACCAGTCACTGGAATGGGCGCACCGGCCGAAGAGACCCTCGGCCGGAAGAGTTACGTAAAGGCACGCAAAACACTCAGAGGGGTTTACAACGGCACCGTAGGTGGCATGTCGATTTCGCCGACGTGCGAATCCCCGAGCGCACACTGAGCGAAAGGCCCTGGCGCTTATGAACACCACGGTCAGCTGCGAGCTGCACCTGCGCCTCGTTGTGTCGAGCGAGTCCTCCCTGCCTGTCCCCGCAGGCCTGCGGTACGACACGGCCGACCCCTACGCCGTGCACGCCACCTTCCACACCGGAGCCGAGGAGACCGTCGAGTGGGTGTTCGCCCGCGACCTCCTCGCGGAAGGCCTGCACCGCCCCACCGGCACCGGCGACGTCCGAGTCTGGCCGTCGCGCAGTCACGGTCAGGGCGTCGTGTGCATCGCCCTGTCCTCCCCGGAGGGCGAGGCCCTGCTGGAAGCCCCGGCGCGGGCCCTGGAATCCTTCCTGAAGCGAACGGATGCCGCCGTGCCGCCCGGCACGGAACACCGGCACTTCGACCTCGATCAGGAGCTCTCCCACATCCTGGCGGAGAGCTAGGCCGCGGCCATACCAAGCCGCCCGGCGCCGTCGACTCGGGGTGACGGCTCGGGCCAGGACAACCGCATACGGCACACGCCGACGCCGTCCCGTCGTGGGACGGCGTCGGCGTGTCCGCGTCGGCTCCGCACCGCTCCGGGGCTCCTCCGAGCCCGGAGCCGGTCAGTCGGGCGGCGGAACCATTACCATCGGCCAGCATCGGCGGGCGTGTGCCCGACCCTCAGGCCAGGGAGCGAAACGTGCTGATCACCCACGACACCCGGTGCGCCCTCGACACCGTGGTCGACCTGGTGAACACCGCGCCGGAGGACGACACCACGCCGGACGGACTGCCGGATGTCGCCTCCCTCGAGGATTTCGTACGAAACCACGAAGTCAGCGATGTCGGAGTGCTGTCGGAGTTCGACCTCTCGGCGGTGCGGAAGATCCGCGGCCGGTTCGCCTCGGTCTTCGCATCGCACGACGCCCGGGCGGCCGCCGGACAGATCAACGAGCTGGTCGCCGCCGCGGGCACCACCCCGCGCCTCACCGACCACGACGGCTACGACTGGCATGTGCACTACTTCGCACCCGGTGCCTCCGTCGCCGACCACCTGGCGGCCGACTGCGGGATGGCGCTGGCCTTCTTCGTCGTCGCCGGCGAGCAGGAGCGGCTGCGACGCTGCGAGGCGCCCGACTGCCGACGCGCCTTCGTCGACCTCTCCCGGAACCGGTCGCGGCGGTACTGCGACAGCCGGACCTGCGGGAACCGGCTGCATGTGGCCGCCTACCGGGCACGGCGCAAGGAGGCGGCGGGCTGACGCCCGAGAGACGCCGGTGCCGACGTGGTCCCCGACGGGTGACGTCGGGGACCACGGGTACGGCTCAGAGCAGCAGCAGATCGTGCAGCGCAGCCATGAGCAGCAGACACCCGATCACCGCAAGGAAGATCATCAGCGGTGGCTGGGAAAGGGCGAAGAGGCATCCGCGCGGCTCGTCCTTCGGCGGCGCGGTTTCGCCTTGTGTCGTGTCCAGCATCTCGCGGGCGATGATGGCGCAGACAGCACCCCCGGCGCGATCAACGCGCCCGGAATGACCGGGAGTTCACCGGATTCCGTGACACCGGCTTCCGATCGTGATCACTTGCGCACAGCGCGTTGATCCACTGTGACGTTTCAGTCGTCATGCGGAGGTCATATGCCGTGCTTCTTCAGGATGGCCTCGATGTCGCTGAAGTCGTCCGCGGAGTTGCCGCGCGGTGCGGCCGCCGGACGGGAGGCCGCGCGGGCCCCCGGGCCGAGGGAGGGCGCGGAGGCCGTCGGTGCCACCGCCTCGGGCTGACCGGCCGCCCTGGCTTCCCTGCGCTCCTTCCGGGTGCCGCCGCCCCGGCGCCTCTCCACCGCGCGGGTGGTGGAGAACAGCAGCCAGGAGACGCCCAGTACCCCGAAGCCCGCCCAGGCCGTCGGGCTGAACGCGGTGTCCGCCAGCCACCCCACGACACCGGTCATCACCAGACCGACCGGCACGAGCGAATAGGCGGCGATACGTGCGGCCGCGAGGAAGCGCTTGCGGTACGCCGTGACCGCCGCGATGCCCAGGCCGGCCGCGGACACGGCGGAACAGACTGTCTCGGCGATCATCCGGTCCTCCAGGCAGGGCGCGATCGGGCAGGGGCGGTTCGTCCCTTCCATCCTGCACCGCACGGGCCCCGCCGTGCCATGCCCCGGGCGGACATCAGGGACATCTCCGGGTCGGCTCCTTCGCAGGTGCCTGTAGCGAGCACACCCCGAGTCGTGGATCAGGGTCGATCGAGCAGGTCACCGGGGTCGGGCCGATTGGGCCGCCCGCGCCCGGGCTGGAAGGATGTCCCCATGAACGACTCCTCCCCCGCTCCCGTCCTCGACGTCTGGTGCGAACTCCAGTGCCCCGACTGCCGCGGCGCCCTGGACGACCTGCGTGCCCTGCGTGCCCGCTACGGCGACCGGCTGGAGCTGAGGCTGCGGCACTTCCCGCTGGAGAAGCACACGTACGCCTTCGCCGCCGCGCAGGCCGCCGAGGAGGCGCTGGAGCAGGGCAAGGGCTGGGAGTACGTCGAGGCCGTGCTGGGCCGGGTCGAGGAGCTGGACCGTAAGGGGGAACCCTTCCTGGTCGAGGTGGCCGGCGAACTCGGTCTGGACTCCGAGGAGTTCGACACCGCGCTGATCGACGGCCGGCACATCCTGATCGTCGACGCCGACCAGGCCGAGGGCAAGGCGATCGGTGTGACCGGCACGCCGACGTATGTCGTCGGCGGGGAGCGGCTGGACGGCGGCAAGAACCAGGAGGGACTGCGGGAGCGGATCGAGGGGATCGTGGACCGGCTGCTGGCCGGGCAGGGTGCCTGAGCCGCGTCCTACAACAGCGGCTTGTACAGGCAGTACTGCGTCGTCCGGTAGCCGAGTGACTCGTAGAGCCGCTCGGCCGGGGCGTTGCCGGCGAACACGTTGAGGCCGAGGACGCGTCTGCCCGCGGCGATCGTCCGGGCCTCCGCCAGCAGCATGAGGGTGCGACCGTGTCCGTGGCCGCGATGGGCTTCGTCGACCTCGACGTCGTAGACATGGGCCGCGTCGCCGCGCAGGCCCAGCCAGAGGATGCCGACGCGCGAACCCTCGTGCTCGAGCACGCTGAACCACATGTTGTCGGTGCCGAGCCCCTGCCGCAGGGCCGTCGCGTGGTCGCGCCGCGCCTTCTCGCGGGCGGCGGCCTCGGGCACACCCCGCTCGATCCAGGTCCGTGCGTACGCCTCAGACTCGTACTCCCGCCACGCCTCGAACTCGGCCTCGGTCATGGGGCGTGAGCTGCTCGCGGCCGGCAGCTCGGGCGGGACGTCGCCGAGCGGCTTCTTCATGCCGCGGTTGCGGTGAACGTAGCCGAGCGCCTGCACGAGCCGCAGCGCCACCTCCGCGTCGGCGGGCACCTGCACCTCGATCTGGCCGCACCCCCAGCCGCGCGCCACCTCCTCCGCGGCCAGCGCGGCGACCGTGCCCCGGCCGCGGCGACGGTCCGGCTCCTCGATGCGCAGTTCGTGGATGCGGGCGACGGAGTCACCGAGCTGGGGCGAGGTGCCGAGGTGGAGGGCGCCGACGGGCCGGCTGTTCACACACACCTGGTAGTGGCGCGAGCGGGTCCCGTCGGCGGCGCGCTGAAGCGGCTCGGTCGGCCGCAGGGTCGTGGTCATCAGGGGTGTTCTACCCGCCGTACGGGCCGGTGTCAGCCCGATTTTCCGGGCCCTCACGGATCTTGGTCGTCCCCGGACCGCTCGTCGAAGATCCGCATCGCCTTGGCGGTCACCGGACCGGGTGCGCCGGGCAGTTCCCGGTCGTCGACGCGGTGCACGGCCTGGACGTCGCGCAGGGTGGAGGTGAGGAAGACCTCCTCCGCCCGCTCCAGGACGTCCAACGGCAGGTCGGTCTCGGTCGCTCCGGTCCACTCGACCGTCAACGCGCGCGTGATGCCCGCGAGGCAGCCGGAGGCGAGCGGCGGGGTGTGGATCTCGCCGTCGAGAACGACGAAGACGTTCGAGCCGGTGCCCTCGCAGAGTTGGCCGACCGTGTTCGCGAACAGGGCTTCCGACGCGCCGTGTTGGTGGGCGCGGGCGAGCGCGACCACGTTCTCGGCGTACGACGTCGTCTTCAGGCCGGTGAGGGCGCCGCGTTCGTTGCGGGTCCAGGGGACGGTGATCACAGCCGTGGAGTCGGGGCGGCGGGTGGTCTCACCGAGGGCGACCACGAGGGTCGGGCCGTGCTCGCCGCGGTCGGAGCCGAGGGGGCCGTTGCCGCCGGTGTAGGTGATGCGGAGGCGGCCGAGGGGCATCGGGTTGGCCTCGAGGACGGCGGCGCAGGCGCGGCGGACCTCGTCGTGGTCGGGGTCGGGCAGCCCGAGGCCGCGCGCCGAGAGGGTCAGCCGGTCGAGGTGCCGGCTCAGCGCGAACGCCTTCCCGTCCGTCGCCTTCACCGTCTCGAAGATGCCGTCCCCCACGGTCAGCCCGTGGTCGAAAACGGATACGCGGGCGGACTCGATGTCCTGCAGCCCGCCGTCGAGCCAAAGCTTCACTGGTCTCTCCCTCGCAAGTACGCCGACGGGACGACGGGTCGGCCGGGGGTCCGGCCCGCGGCGGAGCCGCTTTCGGATGCTGCGTCCCCCGGGCCGGCGCAGCACGCCTGTACTCCCTCTTCACTCACCTCGTACGTCCCCGACGCTACCGCGAGCAGTCGGGCCGCCTTGAGCTCGGTCTCCCGCCACTCCGCCTCGGGGTCGGATCCCCAGGTGATCCCGGCACCGGTCCCGAAGCGCAGGACCCCTTCGGCACGGTCGATCCAGAAGGTGCGGATGCCGACGGCCAGCTCCCCGGTTCCTCGGTCGGCGTCGACCCAACCGAGGCCGCCGCAGTACGGTCCTCGGGGTGCCGTCTCCAGCGCGTCGATGATCCGCAGCGCGCTGGACTTGGGTGCCCCGGTGACCGAGCCCGGCGGGAAGGTGGCGTCGAGCAGTTCGGGCCAGCCGGCGCCGGCGCGCAGCTCGCCGCGGACCGTCGAGACGAGGTGGACGAGCCCGGGATGCTTCTCCACGGCGCACAGGTCGGGGACGGTGACGCTGCCGGTGGCGCAGACGCGTCCGATGTCGTTGCGGACCAGGTCCACGATCATGACGTTCTCGGCGTAGTCCTTGTCGAGGAGGTCGGCCTCGGTGCGCCCGGTGCCCTTGATCGGCCCGGACTCGACGGTCCGGCGGTCCCTGCGCAGGAACAGCTCGGGCGAGGCGGTGGCTATCTCGACGCCGTGCTCCGGCAGGCGGATCGTTCCTGCGTACGGCGCCGGGTTGCCGAGGGCCAGCAGGGCGGTGAGGGCGTCCACATCGGCGTCGGGCCCGACCGGCGCGGTGAGCACGCGGCAGAGGTTCGCCTGGTAGACCTCGCCGGCCGCGATGTGCTGCCGAATGCGGCGCACACCCGCCGTGTACGCGGCGCGGTCGAGGGACGACGTCCAGTCACCGGCCGACGGCCCGTGCCACGTCCCCGGCACCGGGGCGGGCACGGGTTCCTCGCGCACATCGGCGAAGCGGGCGCAGGTCAGACGGCCCTCGAAGTCCGCGACGACGGCCCAGAAGCCGGTGGAGTCGAGGGCCGCGGGATCGCCGGTGACGTCGACGAGACCGGTGGCGACGCGGTTGCCGAAGCGGGCGAGGGGAGGGAGGTCGTGCACGCGGTCGAGTCTATGGCGGGTGTCCGAAAGATGGCTCCGGCATGTCTCCGTGGAAGCCCTGGCCACGCCCGTGAGCAGGTGCAGCGCAGCACGCTGCGCAAACGCGTTTTTGTGCTGGCCCCGGAATCCGCTAGAGTTCAACTCGTCGCCGGGCCGCGAGAGCGGATCGAAACGACAAGCGGACGTAGCTCAGTTGGTAGAGCGCAACCTTGCCAAGGTTGAGGTCGCGAGTTCGAGCCTCGTCGTCCGCTCGAAGGAACAAGGGGATCTTCCCGAACCCCTGCACTCCTGGTGGAGTGGCCGAGAGGCGAGGCAACGGCCTGCAAAGCCGTCTACACGGGTTCAAATCCCGTCTCCACCTCCACGGACGATTAGCTCAGCGGGAGAGCGCTTCCCTGACACGGAAGAGGTCACTGGTTCAATCCCAGTATCGTCCACTGGATCTTCGGATCCCCTCGCGCGATTAGCTCAGCGGGAGAGCGCTTCCCTGACACGGAAGAGGTCACTGGTTCAATCCCAGTATCGCGCACGCAGCCCCTCTCACGGGGTGGCTGACCTGGACGATTAGCTCAGCGGGAGAGCGCTTCCCTGACACGGAAGAGGTCACTGGTTCAATCCCAGTATCGTCCACACACCGAAGCCCCCGGCCCTGCGGCCGGGGGCTTCTTCGTCTGTCGGTCGTCAGCTGGAGAACAGCATGTGACCGAAGCTCTTGTGGCGGTGGTGGCCTCCTTGGTGACCGCCGTAGTGGCCACCGCCGTGGCCTCCGTGCTGGGCACCCCAGGCGGGCGCGGGCGGAGCCGGGTAGGCCTGCGGGGCGGGCGGCGGCGGGGCCGGCTGGGACCACTGGGACTCCAGGCGGGTCAGCGCCTCCAACTCGCCGTAGTCCAGAAAGATCCCGCGGCAGCCGCTGCACTGCTCGATCTGGACGCCGTTGCGGTTGTACGTGTGCATCGGCGCATGGCACTTCGGACACTGCATGGTCGGCTCAACTCCTCGCCCGTCGGTCCTGCTTCGCGTTTCGCCAGGACAGACTCCGTCAGGGTGCGGTCGGTTGCACCCTACTTCGAGGAAGTCGGGGTCAACTCCGGCGGGAGGGAACCCATTCGGGCACATGCGTCGATCACGGACATCTCGATCTCGTCGAGGGGGCGGTTCTCCGTGACGGCTTTGGTGACGGCGCGGGCGGCGGTCTGCACGGTGAGGGCGCGGGCCGGGACGTCCAGAGCGGGCCAGGGGTCGCCGTCGGCCGGAACCGCCGGGCCGCCTGCCGCGCGGTACGCGGCGAGGAAACGGGCCCACTCGTCGGGCGGCAGCAGCCCGCACGCGTACCAGGCCGCCGGGCGGGCCAGGTCCCAGGCGGGGACGCCGGTGCCGAGGTCGTCGACGTCGATGAGCAGCCAGCGGCCGTCGGGGACGGGATGGCGGACGAGCTGACCGAGGTGGAGGTCGCCGTGGCAGAGGGTGGCGGCGTCCGGCATGGGCGCCTCGGCGCGGGCCCAGGCGGGGAGGGTGGACCAGGCTCGGAGGATGGAAGGTATGGCGGGGTGGGGGGTGAGGGCGGTTTCGGCGGTCCGGACGGACGGGCCGGTCGGGGTGCTTGCGGCGAGCGCGGGCTCCTCGGTGGTGGGCACGGGCGACGCGATCGTCGCCGGACACTCGGAGTCGCTTGCCGAAGTCGCCGAGGGCGACGCGGTGACCGCGGGTGACGCGCAAGCCGTTGGGGTCGTGGTCGGGGCGGCGGTCGCTGTCAGGCGGGCCACGGCCCGGGCCGCCTTCGCGGGGCCGCGCATGGGCGGCAGGCGGGTCGGGGCGGGCGTGCGGTGGAGGCGGGCGAGGAGGGTGGCTGCGGCTTCCCAGGGGGCGGCGTCGGGATCGTCCGGGGCCACGGGGGTGCCGTAGGGCCAGAACGTGACGAGGCGGCCACGCAGGTCGATCGGGGCGGGGCTGAGCGGGGGCAGGAACAGGCCGGGGAGATGGGCGGCGGCAGCGAGGCGGGGGGCGAGGTCCGCGAGGGGAGTGTCGGGGGCGTGGGCCTTGGCGACGATGTCGGCGTGGCGGACGACGGTGGCGTCGGGGCGGTCGGCGAGGGTCTCGGGGGTGCCGCAGGGGCAGGACGGGGTGCGGGAGTGGGCCTTGGCCTCGGCTCGGGTGGTGAGGGCGGAGAGCAGGGGGGTGTCGGTCACGGGGCTCCCTGGGCGGTGCGGGGTCTGCCGTGAGGGTACGGGGCGTGGTTCGCCTCCGTGCCGGCCCCCGTGACGTGGCGGTGCGCAGGCAAAGCAATGCCGGCGCAGCTCCCCAGCTGCGCCGGCATTTTTGCCGTCCGCCGCACCCCCGTCCCCACGGGGTTTCATGGGTGGATGTCCCCGCCCGGACCGCTCTTCCGGGCCTGGGGTCGCCGCTCAGCGCCCCAGCATCACTCCCACGGACGACGCCTGTGTGGCCACTGTCTCCCAGCCGTCGAAGACGAAGAAGAGCAGGGCCGCCAGGGGGAGGACCATGAGCGTCGCCACCAAGGGGTGGCGACGGCCCGTGCGGCGGGGGCGAAACACTGTGCGCTCCTGTGCGCGGAACTGTGTCCGCGGTGCCGTCAAGGCCATGGTCCCTCTCCTGACCGATCTCAGTTGTCGCTGGCAGCGGCGGGTGTCTGACCTCGGGGGACGAGTGCTGCACCCGCCGCTTGACCTCAAATCTAGGCGTCCGGCGCTCTTCGCACGTCATGCCCTCGTACCGATTGCCGGGCCTCCCGGAGGATGAGCCACAGGCCGGGCAGTACTCCCCTGGGTGGAGACGGAGACCTAGGTCTCAGGGTCTTCCCCGAGGGGACGCCCGCTGTGCACCGGCTTTTCCGAGCTGTCCTCCCTGGGGACGGGCTGTTCGACCAGGGCCAGGACCCGGGTGGCCATGAAGCGGGCCGTGCGGACCACCGAGCCGCTGCGGGTGACTTCGCTCACTTCCACGACACCTCGACGAACCGCTGTCTCCACCCTGCGGCCCGCCCTGCTCGCCACCACCTCATAGGTGCGGGTCGTGTCCCCCGCGTCCACCACTATCTCCACACGATCACCCTTCACGGGTTCAATCCCCCTTCTGTGATGGGTGGTTGGGGGCACAGACAAGGGCAAGTCCGGCTGGTCCCCCGCCCCCTGACCACTCTTCAAGTCTCCCACCCGGCACTGACAATCGATCTGGACCGGAGGGCGCGGCCTCTGCGCGCGGGCGGCCGTGGAAACGTAAGCTGTGCCACGTCACACGGACCGGGCAGCGGGGATGAACATGGCGATGATGCGCCTGAGGCGCGAGGACCCGCGCGTCGTCGGCTCGTTCAGGCTTCACAGACGGCTCGGCGCGGGTGGGATGGGCGTTGTGTACCTGGGCTCCGACAAGAAGGGGCAGCGCGTCGCACTGAAGGTCATCCGGCCGGACCTGGCGGAGGATCAGGAGTTCCGGTCGCGCTTCGCGCGGGAGGTCTCGGCCGCGCGGCGGATCCGGGGCGGCTGCACGGCCCGACTCGTCGCCGCCGATCTCGACGCCGACCGGCCCTGGTTCGCCACGCAGTACGTGCCCGGTCCCTCACTGCACGACAAGGTCGCCGACGAGGGACCGCTGGGCGCGGCCGACGTCGCGGCCGTGGGGGCCGCCCTGTCGGAGGGGCTCGTCGCGGTGCACGAGGCCGGGGTGGTGCACCGGGATCTCAAGCCGTCCAACATCCTGCTGTCCCCCAAGGGGCCGCGGATCATCGACTTCGGCATCGCCTGGGCGACGGGTGCCTCCACGCTCACGCATGTCGGTACGGCCGTCGGGTCCCCCGGGTTCCTCGCGCCCGAGCAGGTGCGCGGTGCCGCCGTCACACCGGCCACGGACGTGTTCTCGCTCGGGGCGACCCTGGCGTACTCGTCGATGGGTGACTCGCCTTTCGGGCACGGCAGTTCAGAGGTGATGCTGTACCGGGTGGTGCACGAGGAGCCCCAGTTGCACGGCGTACCGGACGCTCTTGCTCCGCTCGTGCGCGCCTGTCTGGCGAAGGATCCGGAGGAGCGGCCGAGCACGCTTCAGCTGTCGCTGCGCCTCAAGGAGATCGCGGCCCGTGAGTCCCAGGGGCTCGGGGAGGTACGGCCGCCGGGGCCGCGGGCGAGCGAGGCGGACCGGCCCACCGGGCGGCTCGCCGACACCTACCCGGAGACCCAGCGCGAGCAGCAGCAGCGTCGGCGGCCGCAGGGGACTCCGCCCCCTCGCGGGGTCTCCTCTTCGTCACGCGGACCCGCTCCGGTGCAGGGCGGAACCCCGCCGCGAGGTGGCAACGCGGCGGCCGGAGGTGCGAGCCAGTCGCGAGGTGGCGGCGTTCCGTCCTCGCGCGGCGGAGCGGCACCCTCCTCACGCGGCGGCTCCCGCCCGGGGGCTCGGCCCACGCCCGCCTCTCGGAACGGCACCCGCTCCGGCAGCGGAAGCCGGCCGGCGCCCCGCAGCGGCACCGGGCGTCCGGCGCCCAGGACCAACGGGACGGGCCGACGCCCGGCCAACCCGAGGCTGCTGCGCCAGCGACTGTTCGTGTTCGTGGTCGTGACCCTGCTGGTGGCGCTCGGTATCGCCGCGGCCCAGGGTTGCCAGGGGCCGGCGCGAGGGCTGGGCGACGACGGCGTCGTACGACAGCGGCAGCAACAGCACGTGGAGCCGGGGCCGCATCAGTCGCGCTGAGACAGCCCCGGCAGGATGCGCTCGAAGAACTCGCGGTCGCCGTCGAAGACCGGGTCCAGGGCAAGGAACTCCTCCGGGGTGACCCAGCGGAAGTCCCCGACCTCCTCGGGGTCGGGGACCACCTCGCCGGTGGGGGCGTCCGCCGTCCACCAGTGGAGGCGGAAGCGGCCGTCGTCGGTCTCCGACTCCCAGACCTTGGCCAGGGGCGCGGCGGTGAGGCCGACCTCCTCCTGGACCTCCCGGACCACGGCCTCCTCCTGGGTCTCCCCCGGCTCGACCTTGCCGCTGAGCGGCTGCCAATAACCGGGGCGCGAGACCGTGGGCCCGCGGCGGATGGCGAGGAGGCGGTCGGTCCGGCACAGGATCGCGACGATCGCCTCCCGCTGGGACACGGTCCTACCCCTGGGGGCGGCCGGTGGCCACCGCGTAGAAGGCGACCGCGGCCGCCGCGCCGACGTTCAGGGAGTCGACGCCGTGGGACATCGGGATGCGGACCCATTCGTCGGCGGCGACCAGGGCCTGCGTGGACAGGCCGTCGCCCTCGGCTCCCAGCATCAGGGCCACCCGGTCCATCTTCTGCGGGGCGGCCTCGTCGAGGGACTTCGCCTTCTCGTCCGGCGTGAGCGCGAGGAGCGTGAAACCGGCCTCGCGGACCGACTCCAGGCCCTTGGGCCAGGTGTCCAGACGGGCGTACGGGACGGAGAAGACCGCGCCCATGGAGACCTTGACGCTACGGCGGTACAGCGGGTCGGCGCAGTCCGGCGAGAGCAGCACCGCGTCCATGCCGAGGGCCGCCGCCGAGCGGAAGATCGCGCCGATGTTGGTGTGGTCGTTGACCGACTCCATGACGACCACCCGGCGGGTGGTCTGGAGGAGGTCGGCGGCCGTGGGCAGGGGCTTGCGCTGCATGGAGGCCAGGGCGCCGCGGTGCACGTGGTAGCCGGTGACCTGTTCGGCGAGCTCCGGGCTGACCGCGTAGACGGGGGCCGGGAGCTCGTCGATGACGTCGCGCATGACGTCGACCCACTTCGCGGACAGCAGCATCGAGCGCATCTCGTAGCCGGCGTCCTTGGCCCGGCGGATGACCTTCTCGCCCTCGGCGATGAACAGGCCCTCGGCGGGTTCTCGTTTGCGGCGCAGTTCGACGTCGGTCAGGCCCGTGTAGTCGCGCAGGCGGGGGTCGTCTGGATCCTCGACGGTGATGAGATCGGCCACAGGGTGATACTGCCTTGTCCTGGGTGTGGTGCCAACGGCTGGGAACGGGTTGGGTTACCCGGGGTTACGCCGATGCTCCCGGGCCCACCCTCACGACCTCGCCGATGACGATGACCGACGGCGCCTTGACCTCCTGGGTACGGACCGTCTCGGCGACGGTGGCGAGGGTCGCGTCCACGCGCCGCTGGGCGGCGGTGGTGCCCTCCTGGATCAGGGCGACCGGGGTGTCCGGCGACTTGCCGTGCGCCACGAGCGTCTCGGCGACCTTCCCGATCGTCGCCACGCCCATGAGGATCACGAGCGTTCCGGTGAGCTTGGCCACGGACGGCCAGTCGACCAGGGAACGCTCGTCGTCGGGCGCGATGTGCCCGCTGACCACGGTGAACTCGTGTGCGACACCGCGATGGGTGACCGGGATCCCGGCCGCGCCCGGGACCGAGATCGAGCTGGAGATGCCGGGCACGACGGTGCACGGGATGCCGGCCTCGGCGAGCGCGTTGACCTCCTCCATCCCACGGCCGTAGACGAACGGGTCGCCACCCTTCAGCCGGACCACCGACTTGCCCTGCTTGGCGTGCTCGATCAGCGCGTTGTTGATGGCCTCCTGGGCCATGAAGCGGCCGTACGGCAGCTTCGCCGCGTCGATCACCTCGACGTTCGGGGAGAGCTCGGCGAGCAGGTCGCGCGGGCCCAGGTGGTCGGTGATGACCACGTCGGCCTCGGCGAGCAGACGGCGGCCGCGGACGGTGATCAGGTCCGGGTCGCCGGGGCCGCCGCCGACGAGGGCGACGCCGGGGGTGCGGGTGCGGTGGTGCGGGGCCACCAGGGTGCCGTCGCGCAGTCCCTCGACGACCGCGTCGCGGATGGCGGCGGTGTGCCGGGGGTCGCGGCCGCGGGCCTCGGTGGTGAGGACGGCGACCGTCACGCCCTCGCTGGTGCCGGTGGCCGGTGTCCAGGCGGTCGCGGCGTCGGCGTCGTCGGAGCGCACGCACCACACGCGGTGCGCTTCCGCCTCGGCGGAGGCCCGGGCGTTCGCCTCCGTGTCGCTGGTGGCGATCAGGGCGTACCAGGCGTCCGACAGGTCACCCTCGTCGTACGGCCGCTGCTGCCAGGTGATCTCGCCCGCTTCCGCCATCGCCTCGACGGACGGAGTGGCCTCCGGCGATACGAGGAGGACGTCCGCGCCTGCCGCGATCAGTGCCGGGAGGCGGCGCTGGGCGACCTGGCCGCCGCCGAGGACGACCACTTTGCGGCCGGTGAGGCGGAGGCCTACGGGGTAGGCGGGGTGTTCGGCCATGAGGTGCGGCTCCTCGTCCTGGCAATGCGATGGGTGCTACGGCGCTGGAGCAGCCCTGACGTGCGGATTCTAAGGTTCGGGTTCAGCGTACGGCCGGGGTGGGGTGCACGCAGGAGCGCGTACCCCACCCCGGTACGGAGTCACTTCTCGGTGACGCCCGCGGAGTCGAAGGTCGCCACCTCGTGCATGGCCCGGGCCGTGCTCTGCACCAGAGGGAGGGCCAGGAGGGCGCCCGTGCCCTCGCCGAGGCGGAGGTCGAGGTCGACCAGGGGGCGCAGGCCGAGCTTGTTGAGGGCGGCCACATGGCCGGGCTCGGCGCTGCGGTGGCCCGCGATGCAGGCCGCGAGGACCTCGGGGGCGATCGCGCGGGCGACCAGGGCGGCGGCGCCGGCGCTGACGCCGTCCAGGATGACGGGGGTGCGCAGGGAGGCACCGCCCAGCAGCAGGCCCACCATCGCCGCGTGTTCGAAGCCGCCGATCGCGGCGAGCACGCCGACGGGGTCGGCCGGGTCCGGGTGGTGGAGTTCGATGGCGCGGCGGACGACCTCGGTCTTGCGGGCCAGCGTCTCGTCGTTGATGCCGGTGCCGCGGCCGGTGACCTCGGCGGGGTCGGTGTCCGTGAAGACGGAGATGAGCGCGGCGGACGCGGTGGTGTTCGCGATGCCCATCTCACCGGTCAGCAGGGCCTTGTTGCCGGCCGCCACCAGGTCGCGGGCGGTCTCGATGCCGACCTCGATGGCCAGCTTGGCCTCCTCGCGGGTCATCGCGGGGCCCGCGGTCATGTCGGAGGTGCCCGCGCGGATCTTGCGGGGCAGAAGGCCAGGGGTCGCGGGGAGTTCGGTGGCCACGCCGACGTCCACCACGCACACCTCGGCGCCCACCTGTCCGGCGAAGGCGTTGCAGACCGCGCCGCCGCCGAGGAAGTTGGCGACCATCTGCGCCGTCACCTCCTGCGGCCAGGGGGTGACGCCCTGGGCGTGCACGCCGTGGTCCCCGGCGAAGATCGCGACGGCCGCGGGCTCCGGGATCGGCGGCGGGCACTGGCGCGAGAGCCCGGACAGCTGCGCCGAGATGATCTCCAGCATGCCGAGCGCGCCGGCCGGCTTGGTCATGCGCTTCTGCCGCTCCCAGGCCTCGCCGAGCGCCTTGGCGTCCAGCGGGCGGATCTGCGCGACGGTCTCGGCGAGCAGGTCGTGCGGCTCCTCGCCGGGCAGCGCGCGACGGCCGTACGTCTCCTCGTGCACGACCCAGGACAGCGGGCGGCGCTTGGACCAGCCGGCCTGCATCAGCTCGGGCTCGTCCGGGAACTCGTCGACGTAACCCACGCACAGGTACGCGATGACCTCCAGGTGCTCGGGCAGCCCGAGCGCCCGCACCATCTCCCGCTCGTCGAAGAAGCTGACCCAGCCGACGCCGAGGCCCTCGGCACGGGCGGCGAGCCAGAGGTTCTCGACGGCGAGGGCGGCGGAGTACGGGGCCATCTGCGGCTGGGTGTGCCGGCCGAGGGTGTGGCGTCCACCGCGCGTCGGGTCCGCGGTGACGACGATGTTCACCGGGGTGTCGAGGATGGCCTCGATCTTCAGTTCCTTGAACTGCTTGGCCCGGCCCTTCGGGAGGGACTTGGCGTACGCGTCCCGTTGCCGCATGGCCAGCTCGTGCATGGTGCGCCGGGTGTCCGCGGAGCGGATCACGACGAAGTCCCAGGGCTGGGAGTGGCCGACGGACGGGGCGGTGTGCGCGGCCTCCAGGACGCGGAGCAGCACCTCGTGCGGGATCGGGTCGCTGCGGAAGCCGTTGCGGATGTCCCGGCGCTCTCGCATGACCTTCATCACGGCCTCGCGCTCCGCCTCGTCATAGGCGGGCGCTGCCGGACCGGTGGACTGCCGTACGTCTTCCACTGCGGCCGTGCTCTCTTCTTCCTGGTCGGCGGCCCGGGTGTCCAGGTCGTCCGCGTGCTGAACGAGTTCGGGGTCGGCCTCGCGCGGGGCGGGGACCGTGGCGCCGGATGCCTGTGCTTCCTCCGTGGGGAGGACGAGCGCGTGGGGCGGGGTCGGCGCGAGGTGGGGGGTGGTGGGGATCGAGCCCTCCACGGGGACGAACTGGCCGAGGGACTGGTCGGGTCGGGGCTCCAGGGGGATGACGGGCGGGTTGGCGCCCGTGGTGTCGCCCGGGGCGGGCCCGGCGGAGTTCACGGCGAGGGGCTGGGGGGCGAAGGCGGAGTCCACCTGGGTGCCCGGCTGGTCCTCGGGGATGGGTGCCGGGGCGTTCGCCGCGGCCAGGGACTGGACGGCTTCGACCGGGGCATCGGCGCTCGGGCCCCCGTGCGGGGCGGCGTCCGGACCGGGCTGGGCGCCGGGTACCGCGTGCGGGCTCTGGACCTGGGCGGCTGAGGGATCGGTGGTGATGGTGGCGTCTCCGGTCGGTGCCGCGGAGGCGTCCGTCGGCTGCGGGGGGTGCGTCGCGTCGGGAGCCGACGGGAGGACGGCTTCCGGGGACTCGGGGGTTACGACGGTGCCGGGCGCGTGCGCGGGTACGGCCGGGTCGATGACCTCGGCGGGCTCGGGGCCGGACGCATGGGCGGGGTCGAAGTGGTCGACCAGGGCGGGGTGGACGGCCGGGGTGGCGTCGGGTGCGGCGGGCTCGGGTGTCCGGGGGGCTTCGGGCACAGCGGCCTCCGGCAACCGCACGGCTTCGGACGCCACGGCTTCCGGCGTCTGCGGGGCTTGAGGCACCACGGCCTCCGGCAACCGCATGGCCTCGGGCGCCACGGCATCGGGCCGCCGGCCCGGCTCGGGCGTCCCGGCATCGGAGAGCTCAGCGGGCTCGGGAGCGGCAGTCGCGCTGGACTCCGCACTCCCCGGCGCAACGCCCTCCACGAACTGCGCGCCACCGGACACGACGCCCTCGGCAACCTGCACACCACCAGGCACGAGCCCGTCGGCGGGCGCGACGGCCTCGGCGAACTGCGCGCTCTCGGGTGTCGACGCACCCTCGGCGGCGTGCGCGGCTCCAGGAAGCGAACCTGCGTCCGGGCGCTGGGTCGCCTCGACTTCGACCTCCATGACAGCCGCCGCAGCGGTGTCGGCGGCGGGCGCGGCACCGGTCTGCCCGGCCTCCGGTGCGAGCCCGGCTTCGGGAGTCGGCTCCGCTTCCGGGCCGATTCCGGTCGGGCCTGCCTGCGCGGCGTCCGAAGTGGACGGAGCAGCGACGGCTGTCTGCGGGACCTGCTCGATGGGGCCGACGGGCACCGCCGGCCCGGTCACCGCGGCCTGCTCGCCTTCGACGGCGAACGCGCCTGCGGCTGCCTGTTCGCCGTCAGCTGCGGGGCCGATCGGAGCGGCATGCGCGCCCTCCGCGCCCATGAGCCCGCTGCCATCGGCAGGGCCGCTCCGAGCTGCATGCGCGTTCTCCGCGGCACGTCCGGCCGCAGCGACATGGCCGTTGTCGGCGGGGAGGCCGGACGCAGCGTCGTGCCCGCCCTGCGTGGCGGGACCAGCCTCGAACGCCGGGCCGCCCTCCGCGGGAAGGCCACCCGGAGCCACGGGTGCGTTCTCCGCAGCGAACCCTCCGGACAAGTGCCCTGGATCCGCGGGGAACCCGCCCGCGGCGGCTCCGGTCCCGACGGCGTACCCACCCTCCGCGGCGGACACTCCCACAGGGACGTACCCACCCTCCCCGGCAGGCGCCCCGACAGGAACCTCCGTGCCCTCCGGGCCGTACGCCGCGCCGGCGGCATCCGCGGTGCCCGCGGCCTGTGGGTCGTACGTGGTCCCGGTGTTCTGTCCGGTCTGCGCATCGTGGGAAAGCGCGGTGCTCTGAGCGGCGTGCCCGCCGTACCCACCGTCCGGCTCCTGCGCGGCGGCCCCCGCCTCCGTCGCGACGCGGGCCATGACGGCCTGGGCGACGCCCGCCGGCTCGGCGTGCTGCTGAGGCGGAACAACCGTTTCGGCAGCCGGTGCCTCGGCGCTGACCGGTGCCTGTACCGCGCCCGGCGCCTGGGCGCTCCACGGGATCGCGCCCTGCGGGGGCATCTCGCGGACCTGGGTGGCGTCGAGGTATTCGGGGCCGACCGTCGGGGGGCCGGGGTGGCGGACCGGGGCGCCGGCGGGGCCGCGGTCGGCGAGGGAGCGGACCGGGCTGGCGGACGTGTCGGGGAGGGGCGGGCCGAGGTGGAGCGGACGGCGTGGGGTGATGGGCGGGATCGGCGCCTGGTTCGGGAGGCGGACGCCGCTGAGGTCGACGGAGCCGCTGTCGCGACCCGCCATCTCGTGCGGGCCCGGCTCGTGCACGGTCTCGACGACCGGCTCCGGCGCGGGCGGGGCGACCTCGTTGCCCCAGGGGCTCTGCGCGCCCGGCAGCAGCAACAGGTCTTCGTCCTCGGCGGTGGTCTCGGAGAGGTAGGTGTACGCACCGTGCGCGGCAACGCCCGGCTGCTCCACCATGCCTGAGTTCTCCGGCAGTCCCTCGCCCGGGACCTGGCCGGTGTCGGTCATGCGTACCCCTCGCCCATCGGTTAGTGCTTCTCGGTCAAGCCCGCCGGGAACGGCGCACCGACCGCCCCCGCAGTGAAGAACGAGCATGTGTGCCCAGCGGCACGAACGACCCGTCCCTAAAAGGCGACAAAGCCATTCAGTGGCATTGTCCCGGTCGTCCCTCCGTCACGACAGCTTGATCCGCGACGGTCCGCTGTGGACTACGCCACGTTGCGCGTCCTCCGGTTCTGCCATACCACACCCACCCCAAATGGGGCGCGTTTTCCGGACATTGGCGAACGAAATGCCGGGCCACCCGGTGCGGTACAACGGTCGGCCAGCCTACCGCGCGCGGTACGACTACAGGATCACCGGGACGGCAGAAAACAGGATCACTGGGACGCGGACGGAGTCACGCGGTGCGCTCCGGGAGTGCGCCGCTGAGCAGGAACACAACGCTCCGCTCCTTCTCCGTCCAGGCCCGGGTGTCGAGTTCGACGGACTGGAGGAGGGCGCACTCGACCTCGTAGCCGTGCTCGGTCAGGTCGCGGCCGATGAGTTCGGCGGCGTCGCGGGTCGAGGCGTGGGTGACGATGCGCTGCGGGCGGCGGTCGGCGACCGCGGAGACCACGGCCGCTCCCCCGCCGCCGACGCGGACGACGTCCGGTTCGGGGAGGTTCTCCAGGACGTGCGGGGCGGTGCCGCGGACGGTCTGGAGCTGGACGCCGAAGGCCCGCGCGTTGGACTCGGTGCGTTCGCAGGCCCGTGGGTCGCTGTCGACGGCGATGACTGCGGCGCCGGCGCGGGCTGCCTCCGTGGCGAAGGCTCCGCTGCCGCAGCCGATGTCCCAGACGAGGTCGCCGACGCGCGGGCCGAGGCGGGCGAGTTGGGCCGCGCGCAGCGGTTCCAGTTCGCCTTCGCCCATGAGCCCGCCGTAGGACTCGGCGGGCAGGGTCCAGCCGCGCGGCGCGACGGCCGGGTCGCGGCCGGCGATCCATCCGCCGCCGTCCGCCGCGGTGCTGGTGCCGCCGATGACGATGACGACGTTCGGGTCGCGCCAGGCGTGGTCGGCGACCTTGTCGGAGGTGAGGATCGTGACCCGTTCACGCTCGGTGCCGAGTTCCTCGCAGATGACGAAGGTGCGGTGGACGCCTTCGAGGAGGAGGCCGAGTTCCGCGGGGCCGGCGCCGGGCGAGGTGAGGACGGCGACCTTGGTGTGGGCGCGGCACACATTCACCGCGCGTCGCAGGGTGCGTCGGTGTGCGACGACCACCTGTGCGTCGTCCCAGGGCATGCCGGCGCGGGCGAAGGCGGCGGCGACGGAGGAGACCGCGGGGACGACCTCGACCTCCAGGCCGAACTCGGGCGCCCGCAGGCTCCGTACGACTCCGAAGAACCCGGGGTCGCCGTCCGCGAGCACCACCGCGGTGCCCCGGTGGCCGGCGATCCGGCGGGCGGCGAGGGCGACGCTGCCCAGGCGGATGCGCTCCGCCGCGGGCGGTACCTCGGGCAGCGCCAGGTGGTGGGCGGCACCGGCCACCAGGGTGGCGGCGCCCAGGGCGGAGCGCCCCGCGGCGGTCAGCGGCGAGCCGTCCCAGCCGATCACCGTGACGCGGTCGGCCATAGTCGTCGGTCTCCAGGGGGTTTACGCAGGTCGGGCTCCGAGAGGGTACCTGGGTTCAGTTCCAGTCGGTGAACGAGGTGAAACCACCGGAGTCGGCCAGTTGGTCGCCCGCCCCGTCCAGGTCCTCGGGCAGCAGGCTCCACACGATGTAGTCGGTGCGGAAGTCGCTCCAGGTGCCGTCCTCGGCACGGATGCGCGCTATGCAGGCGTTGCGCAGAACGCCCTCACTGATACAACCGATCTTCTGCGCGACCTGCTGGGAGGCGGTGTTGTCGGCGGCCGTGCGGAGCTCGATACGCTCCAACTTCTGGTCGCTGAAGAGCCATTGGGCGGTGACGAGCGCGGCTTCGGAGGCGTAGCCCTCGCCACGGGCCCAGGGGGCGATGATGTACGACAGCTCGGTCGACCGAACGTGCCAGTTGGTCTTGGCGAGTTGGACGATGCCGACCAGGCGCTGGGTGAGGAATTCCGTCACGGCGAGATCGAGTCCGCGGCCCGACTCCCGCTCGGCGGGCGCGTACTCGGTGATCCAGGTGCGGGCCTGGTCCTCCGAGTAGGGCTGGGGAACGTCCGTCCAGGCACCGACCTGTTCGTCGTTCATCATCTCGGCCAGGGCGGGCACATCATCCTCGTCGAGGGGACGCAGCACCAACCGCTCCGTGCTGATGGAGATGTTGGGGAAGGTGCCACTCATGCGCCGCTCCGTAACCTTCGGAAAACCTTCAAGTCCTGCTGAACTGCCCAGCATGCAGCATGAGACCGCCGAACCGCACGACGGGGTCCACTCGCGGTGAGCGAGTGGACCCCGTGCGTGGCGATACGCCGTATACGTGAGGTTAGAACGAGGGGACGACCGAGCCCTGGTACTTGTCCTCGATGAACTTCTTCACCTCGGGGGAGGTGAGGAGCTTGGCGAGCTTCTTGACGCGCGGGTCCTTCTCGTTGCCCTTCTTGACCGCGAGGAAGTTGCCGTAGGGGCTGTTCTTCGCGGACTCCAGGACGAGGGCCTCCTTGGCGGGCTTGATGCCGGCGGAGATGGCGTAGTTGCCGTTGACGACCGCGGCGTCCACATCCTCCAGGGAGCGTGCGGTCTGGGCCGCCTCGACCTCCTTGAACGTGAGGTTCTTCGGGTTCCTGGAGATGTCCTGCGGGGTCGCTTCGCTGCCCGCGCCGTCCTTGAGCGTGATCAGTCCACCCGCCGCGAGCAGCTTCAGGGCGCGCGCCTCGTTCACGGCGTCGTTCGGGACGGCGATCGTCGCGCCGCTCTTCAGGGCGTCGGCCTTCTTGACCTTGTGGGAGTAGAGGCCGAGCGGCTCCAGGTGGACCGTGACGACGGGCACGATGTGGGTGCCGCGCTTCTTGTTGAAGTCGTCCAGGTACGGCTGGTTCTGGAAGTAGTTGGCGTCCACCGAGCCGTCCTCGGTCGCGGTGTTCGGGACGATGTAGTCCTGGAACTCCTTGACCTCCAGATCGAGTCCGGCCTTCTTCGCCAGGTTCTTCTTGACGAAGTTCAGGATCTCGGCGTGCGGAGTGGGGCTCGCGGCGACGACCAGCGGTCCGCTGTGGTCGGACGAGCCGGCGGCCGAGTCCGTGCCCGAGCCGCAGGCGGTGAGCCCGAAGGTGAGGGCTCCGGCGGCGAGGACGGCGGTGGTGAGCTTTACGGTGTTACGCACGAAAAGTGCCTTTCCAAATGGGTGCAGCGACCCCGCGATGGGTGGTGCGGGGAGTCTGTGGAGGCTTACGCCTTGGCCTTCAGCAGGCGCAGCTTCGGCGCCGGACCGGAGCGGCCGCCCCGACCGTGCAGCGAGCGTGCCGCGAAGTCGCCGGCGAACTGGATCAGCGAGATGACGACGCCGAGGATCGCCACCGTGATCCACATCAGCTCGGTCTCGAAGCGCTGGTAGCCGTAGCGGATGGCGATGTCACCGAGTCCGCCGGCGCCGACCGTGCCGGCCATGGCGGAGTAGCCGATGAGAGCGACGACCGTGGTCGTGGTGCCGGCGATGAGCGAGGGCAGCGACTCCGGTACGAGCACCTTGCGGACGATCGTCCAGGTGTTGCCGCCCATCGACTGCACGGCCTCGACCAGCCCGCCGTCCACTTCGCGGACAGCCGTCTCGACGAGGCGCGCGAAGAACGGGATGGCTCCGACGGCGAGCGGCACGATCGCGGCCTCACGGCCGATGGTGGTCCCGGTGATCCAGCGCGTGAAGGTCATCAGCGCGACCATCAGGATGATGAACGGCATCGACCGGGCGACGTTCACGATCTGCCCGATGACCTTGTTGGCGACGGCGTTCTGCAGCAGCCCGCCCCGGTCCGTCAGGACGAGCAGAATGCCCAGCGGAAGTCCGCCGCCGACGGCGATGAGCGTGGACCAGCCGACCATGTACAGCGTGTCCCCACACGCCTGGGACAGCAGCGGCGACATCTCCGACCAGCTCACTTGGCACCCTCCACCAGCAGAACGGGCTCCTGGCCCAGGACATCGATCTGCAGACCCTGTTCACGCAGGAAGCCGATCGGCACGACGTTGTCCTCGTAGCGGCCGGGCAGTTCGATGCGCATCCGGCCGACCTGGAGTCCGCCGACGGTGTCGATGGCCGCGCCGAGGATCGATATGTCGATGTTGTAGGTGCGCGAGAGCCGGGAGATGACCGGCTGGGTGGCGGCCTCGCCCTGGAAGGTGACGTCGACGACGGTCCGGTCGTCGTCGGTGGCCTCGCCGCCGACCGGGAAGAGCGCGGAGGCCAGCTGCGAGCCGGGGGTCGCGAGCAGTTCGCTGACCGTGCCGGACTCGACGATGCGGCCGTTCTCCATCAGTGCGGCCGAGTCGCAGATCGACTTCACGACGTCCATCTCGTGGGTGATGAGCAGGACGGTGAGGCCCAGCTGCCGGTTCAGGTCGCGCAGCAGCTGGAGGATCGAGCGGGTGGTCTCCGGGTCGAGGGCGCTGGTCGCCTCGTCGGACAGCAGCACCTTGGGGTCGCCGGCCAGGGCGCGGGCGATGCCGACGCGCTGCTTCTGGCCGCCGGAGAGCTGGGCGGGATAGGCCGTGGCCTTGTCGGCGAGCCCGACGAGGTCGAGAAGTTCGAGGGCCTTGCGCGAGCGCTCCTTGCCGGACTTGCCGAGGATCTCGAGCGGCAGCTCGACGTTGTCCTGGACGGTCCGGGAGGACAGCAGGTTGAAGTGCTGGAAGACCATGCCGATACGGCTGCGCGCCCGCCGCAGCTCCTTGCCGGCCCGGGGACCGCGCCCGGCGAGGGCGGTGAGGTCCTGCCCGGCGACGGTGACCGTCCCGGACGTCGGGCGCTCCAGCAGGTTGACGCAGCGGATGAGCGAGGACTTGCCGGCGCCGGACTGGCCGATGACGCCGTACACCTCGCCTTCGCGGACGTTCAGGTCGACGCCGTCCAGGGCGACGACCTCACGGCCGCGCGAGCGGTGGGCCCGATAGATCTTCGTCAGGCCTGATGTCGTGATCACAGGGGGTGTTCCGTCACTGTCGAGTACGCGGGCGTGGGTGTGCCCTGGTACGGGAGGAAAGTCATGCGCGGGCGGCTCGGTCTCGTACGGGATTCATGGCGTACGGACATGCCGCGGCAGCTCGCTTCGGGGAGCGAGGCTCACGGGTAGTGCAGGGGCCCTCTAGAAGGCGCGCATTCGACACATACAACGAGCACCGGGCGTCGGGGTCGCCTCGGTCGCAAGGGTGCGGCAGCTCGTCGTGGTCATGAGATCAGTAAAACAGACGTATGGAAGTGACCAAGAACCGCCGTCCGCATGGTGGACGGCGGTGGACAGGTGTCAGCGGCGGACGGAGATCTCCACTCCCTCGTCGGTGACCAGCGCGGACAGGGCCGAGAGGTCCTTGACCACAAGGTCGGCGTCCAGCTCATGGGCCTGGTGGGTTGTGGTCAATGCCACGGTGGTCATACCGGCGGCCCGACCGGCCGCGAGGCCTGCGGGCGCGTCCTCGAAGACGACGCAGTGGGCCGGGTCGACGCCCAGCTGACGGGCGGCGAGAAGGTAGGGCTCGGGGTCGGGCTTGCCGCGGGTGATGTCGTCGGCGGCGATGAGCGTCTTGGGGAGGATGCCGACGGCGTCGAGGCGGGCCTCGGCGAGGCGGCGGGTGGCCGAGGTGACGACGGCCCAGCGGTCGGCGGGCAGCGCGTCGAGGAAGTCCTTGGTGCCGGGCAGCAGATGAACGCCCCCGTTGGGCACGTCCTCCACCTCCAGCAGCTCGATCCGCGCGACCGCCTCCGGCACGAGCTCGGCGGGCAGCAGGTCGGCGGCTATCTCCACGGCCGGCCGCCCGTGCAGTTCGACCCGGCCGAAGTCCTCGGCGGTGAGCCCGTACTCCCGCGCCCACCGCATCCAGCAGCGCTGCACGGAGTCGAGGGAGGAGACGAGGGTGCCGTCGTTGTCGAAGAGCAGGGCCCGCGCGTGGAACGTCATGGTCCAGACCCTACGGCGTACGGCGGGGGCGACGGCATCGGGCCGTTTGGCCCGTAATAAGGTCGCTGCATGCTCAATGTCCTGACGCTGGTGACGGGCGTCGCCGCGCTGCTGCTCGCCGCCTGGTGCGGGTGGGCGGCCTACCGTGACCAGCCGACGAAGGACTGGCACTTCATCGGGATGGCCGTGGTCTCGCTGCTGGCCGTGGTGCAGCTGGTGGTCGGGATCGTGCTGCTGTCGCGGGGCGAGAAGCCGGATCAGGGCACGACGATCTTCGTGGCGTATCTGCTGGGCGCCTTCGCGTGCGTCCCGGCCGCCGGGTTCATGTCGCTGGCGGAGCGCACCCGGTGGGGCTCGGTGACGGTCGCCGCCGGCGGTGTGGTGCTGGCCGTGCTGGAGGTACGGCTCTATGACATCTGGGGAGGCTGAGGTGGCCGCGGTGGAGGAGAAACCGACGAGGACACGGCTGATCAGCGGGCCGGGCATGCTGCTCGTCTGGTTCTACGGCGTGATGGTCGTCGGCGCGGTCTCGCGCTCCGTTTACCAGATCGCCACCGAGTTCGACCGGGCACCGCTCGCCTACTCGCTGTCGGCGGTCGCGGGTGTGGTGTACGGGTTCATCACGTACTCGCTGGTGCGGGGCGGGGAGAGGGCCCGCAGGGCGGCGCAGGTGTGCTGCGCCGCCGAACTCGCGGGTGTCCTGATCGTCGGCACCTGGACCCTGGTCGACCGTGGGGCCTTCCCGGACTCGACGGTGTGGTCGTACTACGGCATGGGGTACGTCTTCATCCCCGTGCTGCTGCCGCTCTCCGCGCTCTACTGGCTCCGGAAGAACCGCACGGTCACGCAGTAGTCACATACGCCCCGGCCGGCTTCTCCAGGACGATCATCGGGACGCCGTCCGCGCCCTGGGACGTGCCCACCGTCTGGTACCCCACCCGGCGGTACAGCCGGAGGTTGCCCTCGCTGCGATGGCCGGTGTGCAGGCGGAACCTGGTGGCGCCGCGCTCCTCCACCAGGGCCGTCTCGGCCGCGCGCAGCAGTCGCGCGCCGATGCCGTGGCCCTGCATGCGCGGGTGGACGCAGAGCTTGCCGATGGCGGCGGAGCCGTCCTCGGTCACCCGGCCGCGCACCGAGCCGACCACTTCCTCGCCGAGCCGAGCCACGAAGACGCAGTCGGCGGCCACCTCCTGACGGACCGAGTCCAGGGTCTGGACGAGCGGGTCGATGCGGTAGTTGCCGTACAGCGCCGCCTCGCTCTGGAAGCACAGGTACTGGAGCTTGAAGATCTGCTCTGCATCCTGCTCGGTCGCCACCGAGATGGTCACGCTCATGCCCATGTGCGCACGCCTCCCGCTCACCTGATCGCCACGTTGTCCCTCACTCCTATCCCCGCCCTTCGCGGGCCGCAACCTCCGGTGTGAGCAATCGACGGAGACATCCCAGACATCTCGAACGTTCCGGGCCCAGACTGCCCTGTGACATACCCAACTCCCCCGCGATTTCCCGGTATGTCAGGTCGTTCGGCGAGAGCAGGGCCTCCATCAGACCGGGGCAGCGGCCGGGCAGCCGACGGACCGCGTCGCGCAGAGCCCGGCGACGGGCGGCGGCCAGCGCGAGGTGGGCGGGGTCGGCGTCGGTGTCGGCGGCGGGCTCGGTGTCGTAGGGCCGTTCATGGCGAGTGGTACGGCGGCTGCGGCGGGCCTCGGAGCGGACGGCGCGGCGCAGCCAGCCGGGCGGGTCGACGGGTGGGTCGTCCGCGTCGAGGCGCTCCAGGAGGCGGAGCCAGACCGCCTGTTCCAGGTCGGCGGACTCGGTTCCGGAGGCACGTGCCTCCGCGACGGCCTCGGCGGCGAGCAGGGGGCGCAGGGCGGCGACGAGCTCGTGTGTCACATGCGGCACGACGCGGCCGCCCGGTCTCGGGTTCCCCGGGCGGCCGATGATCACCCCAACCGGGGTCGGTGGCTCAGCCGTTGACGAAGTCCGCGCGGGCGAGGACGCCGGTGTCGGCGTTGTCGGTGAAGACGCCGTCGATGCCGGTGGCGAAGTAGGTCCTGAACGCCCCGAAGGGGTCGCCGTAGCCGTCCACGGCCGTGCCCTTGCGGAAGTTCGCGGGCAGGAAGGGGTTCTCGTTGCGCATCGTGTACGGGTGCAGGATCAGGCCGACCTTGTGCGCGTCGGCGACGAGCGTGGTCGTCCTGTCGAGACTGCCGTCCGCCTTCTTGGTGATGACCAGGTCCAGGGTCGGGCCGATGCCCTGCGCGTAGCCGGCGATCTCACGCAGCCCCTTCGCGGTGATCAGGTCGGCGACGGTGCGCGGGTCGCCGGCCTCGACGAAGTCCCAGGGGCGGGAGTCGGCGGCGGACAGCAGCACGACGAGGGGGTTGTCGACCAGGGTGTTCAGCTTCTGGATGCTGCTCGGCTCGAAGGACTGCAGGATGACCGGCGAGTTCCGCTGGTCCTTGCCGTACTTGTGCAGCAGCTTGGCCACCCGCTCCTCAAGACCCAGGCCCAGCTTGCGGAAGTAGGTGGGGTGCTTGGTCTCGGGGTAGATCCAGACCTGCTTGCCGCGCCTGCGGGTCTGCTCGTCCTGCCACTTCAGGACTTCCTCGAAGGTGGGGATCTCCCAGCGGCCGTTGTAGAGCGTGTTGTGCGGGCGGTTGGCCGGGATGCGCTCGACGGCGCGCAGGGTCTTCAGCTCGGCGAGCGTGAAGTCCTCGGTGAACCAGCCGGTGGTGGAGACGCCGTCGAGCACCTTGGTGGTCCTGCGGTCGGCGAACTCGGGGTGGTCGGCGACGTTCGTGGTCCCGCCGATCTCCGGCTCGTGGCGGCAGACCAGATGGCCGTCCTTGGTGGGCACCAGGTCGCCGGCCTCGACGACGTCGGCGCCTAGGTCGAGGGCGAGGTTGTACGAGCCGAAGGTGTGCTCGGGCCGGTAGCCGCTGGCGCCGCGGTGCCCGATGATCGTCGGCTTCGGCAGGCTCTTCAGCCCGCCGCCCCCGTGCCCGGCGCCCGCGGCTCTCGCCGTGCCGGACAGGCCGAGTACGGCTCCGCCCGCGCCCAGCACCGCCGCGCCGAGGAGCGCGCGTCGCCCGGTACCGCCTGTCTGCTCGTTCTCCTGCGTTGCCATGAGCGCCTCCCCTGACGTCGGCTTCTGGATGCGGGCCGATCGTAGGTGCGTGGACATGACGTGAGGGAGGCCTCGGCCGGAACACACGGGTGACGCGTGATGTCGTGTGAGGAGAGGGGTCTGACGAGTTGTCGGCTCACCCTTTCGGCGGACGCGACGTCCGTCACATCGTTCCGCCCGGGTTACCGGCAGGCAACGGCACGTCACCGCAGGTAAACGTACGTCAACAGTGCGTAAGACCTGGGTGAACCCGATGTGCGAGACCCAGGGGACCGGGAGTATCGTCCTCACCTGCACATACTCATACCGAAACCCTTGACATCGGAGGGCCCGTTGTCCCGCTTCGCGCTCATCAAGGCAGTGCTCGGACCGATCATGCGCCTGATGTTCCGCCCACAGGTGGAGGGCGTGGAGCACATTCCGGAGGACGGTCCGGTCATCCTGGCCGGCAACCACCTCACCTTCATCGACTCGATGATCCTGCCGCTCGTGTGCGACCGGCAGGTGTTCTTCATCGGCAAGGACGAGTACGTCACCGGCAAGGGGTTCAAGGGCCGGCTCATGGCCTGGTTCTTCACCGGCGTCGGCATGATCCCCGTGGACCGGGACGGTGCGAACGGTGGTGTGGCGGCGCTGATGACCGGACGCCGCGTGCTGGAGGAGGGCAAGGTCTTCGGGATCTACCCCGAGGGCACGCGGTCGCCCGACGGACGGCTGTACCGGGGACGCACCGGGATCGCCCGGCTCACGATGATGACCGGGGCGCCGGTGGTTCCGTTCGCGATGATCGGCACGGACAAGTTGCAGCCGGGCGGGGCGGGGATGCCTCGGCCCGGGCGGGTCACTGTTCGTTTCGGCGAGGCGATGGAGTTCTCCCGTTACGACGGGATGGACCGGGATCGGTATGTGTTGCGGGCTGTGACGGATTCCGTGATGACCGAGGTCATGCGGTTGTCCGGGCAGGAGTACGTGGACATGTACGCGACCAAGGCGAAGGCCGCGTAGAGGTTCGTCGTCGGGTGCGGGTGTGTGGGGGCTGGTCGCGCCCACGCGGCGGAGCCGCAGATCGACACAGCCCCGCGCCCCTGAGGGGGCGCTCTACAACCGTTCGTTTCGGAGCATGAACCACGCCGCAACCGCCGTTGCCAGTAGTACGGCTGCTCCCGCGGCCACCGCGATCGACAGGCCGTCGACGAAGGCGTTTCGCGCCGAGGCCAGGAGTTCCTGACCCGCCGCTGTCGGCACATGTGTTGCCGCCTCCACCGCGCCGCCCAGTGACTCGTGGGCCCCGGCCGGAGTGCCCGCCGGCGCAGGGAAGCCCCGGTACACGCCCGACACGATCGAGCCCAGTACGGCGATCCCCAGGGCCGCGCCCAGTTCGTACGCCGTCTCCGAGACCGCGCTCGCCGCGCCTGCCTGTTCCTTCGGTACGGAGGACAGGATCACGTCGGACGTCACCGTGAAGGAGAAGCCGGCGCCTGTGCCCACGACCAGGAGGGCGGTGCCCAGGAAGGGGTAGCCGGTGGACTGGTCGAGCAGGGTGAGGGCCGCCAGGGCGAGGCCCACTGCGGCGAGGCCGCCCGCGACCACGGCGCGGACCGAGAAGCGTCGGGCCGCTCGGCCCGCGATCAGGCCCGCCGTCACCGCGCCCACCGCTGCGGGGAGTTCGGCCAGGCCTGCCTCGAACGGGCGCCTGCCCTGGACGAGTTGCAGGTACTGGGAGAGGAAGAAGACCAGGCCGGACAGGCCGAGGATGGTCAGCAGGTCGGCCAGGACCGCGGCGCTGAAGCCTCGGTTGCGGAACAGGCGCATGTCCAACAGGGGCGTGGGGAGGGTCAGTTGGCGGCGCACGAACCAGGCCAGGGCTGTGGCGCCGAGTGCGCCTGCGGCGAGTGCCGGCCACTCGAAGCCATGGGTCGCCGCCTCCTTGACCGCGTAGACGACGCCGATGACGCCCACCAGCGAGAGGGTGACGCTGATCAGGTCCCATGGGCCCGGGTTGGGGTTGCGGGACTCCGGGAGGGTGCGGATGCCCACCAGGACCAGGACCGCCATCACGGGGAGGTTGATCAGGAAGACCGAGCCCCACCAGAAGTGTTCGAGCAGGAAGCCGCCCGCGATCGGGCCTATTGCCGTGCCCGCGGAGGCGGTTGCTCCCCAGATGCCCACGGCCAGGCTGCGTTCGCGCGGGTCGTGGAAGAGGTTGCGGATCAGGGCGAGGGTCGCCGGCATGAGGGTCGCGCCGGCGACGCCGAGCAGGGCCCGGGCCAGGATCATCAACTCCGGTGTCGTCGCATAGGCGTTGAGGATCGATATCGCTCCGAACGCCGTGGCGCCGATGAGCAGGATGCGCTTGCGGCCCACGCGGTCGCCGAGGCTGCCCATCGAGACGAGCAGGCCGGCGATGACGAAGGAGTAGACGTCGCCGATCCACAGGAGCTGCGTGCCGGAGGGCTTCAGGTCCTCGCTGATGTAGGGCGTTGCCAGGCCGAGGACGGTCGCGTCGACGGCCACCAGCAGCACGGCGAGCACGAGGACGGACAGCGCGAGCCAGCGGCCCGGGCGCTTCACCGCCTCGGTCGTGATCGCCGGCTGCAGGGTGCTGGTCATGATTCCTCTCTTCGGGGAGTGTCCTGTCGCAGTGCGCCGCCGAGCAGCAGCTCGGCGATCATGTGGGTGAAGTCCTTGGGGGCCACCCGGCCCTCCGTCACCGCCCAGGCGCCGGAGGCCAGCAGGCCGTACAGCGCCTCGGTGAGCCAGGCCGGGGTGAGGTCGATGCGGAACTCGGCCGCCTCCTGGCCACGGCGGAACAGGGCGGCGACACGGTCGTCGATCCTGGTCCAGCCCGCGTTCTGTCCCTCGCCCTCGAACAGCTGGTTCTCGGTGTAGAGGAACGCGAGCAGGGCGGCTGCCGGCTCCAGGGCTTTGACGAGACGCCGTACGGCTTCGGGTGCCGGACCCTCGTCCAGGCGGGCCGCGTCCAGTGCCGCCTCGCACTCGGCGATGCCGAGCGACTCCAGCGCCCGTACGAGCGCGTCACGGCCCGCGAACTGGCGGTGCAGGGTGGCACGGCTGATGCCGGCCGCCCTGGCGACCTCGTCCATCGTGGCGGTGGACTTGCGGGTCAGCAGGGCGGCGGCGGTGCGGAGCACATGATCGCGGTCGACGGGCATGAGACGAGTGTAGTCCAGATGAGACATTGATGTCTCATGCTGGGCATGAGCGTCTCATGGGCATGGGGTGATGCCGGGTTTTCAGTGCCAGGGCAGGCTGCTGCGCTGCTCCCAGTACGCCCGCGGTTCCTCCACGAGGGCGGCGAGGCGGGTCAGCTGGTCCTCGTCCAGGTCCACGACCGCCGCGTGGAGGTTGGACGAGAGCTGACCGAGCGTTGCGGCGCCGGAGAGCACCACGCCGACCCAGGGCCGGCGGAGGATCAGGGCGAGGGCGACCGCGTCGCAGCCGAGGGACGTTTCCGCGGCCACCGCCTTGAGGGCCTCGGGGGCGTTCGGGGCCGCGAGGCGGCCATTGGCCATGCCCTCCTTGATGATCACCGTGAGGCCGGCGTCGTGTGCCTCGGCGAGGGCGGGGGCGGCCGATGTCTCCAGGGCGTTGTACGTCGACTGGACCGTACGGAAGAGGGGCTCGCCGTCGACCGTCACGGCGAGCGCGGCGCGGATGGCGTCCGCCTGGGCGGGGCCGCTGGTGGAGAAGCCGACGGTGGTTCCCCCGGCGGCGGCTTCGGCGAGCCTGGCGTGGAGTTCCTTGTCGGTGAGGGCCGGGCTGTCCGGGGTCACCGAGTGGATCTGGTAGAGGTCGAGGTGGTCGCCGAGAAGGGCGGCGGTCTCGGCGCGCTGGCGCTCGTAGGTCTGGACGGTGTGGTCCTTGACCTCGTGCGTCTGGGCGTCCGTGGTCCAGTCGGCGGTGTACGTGTAGCCCCATTTGCTGCCGATGACGATGTCGCCGGTGTCGGGGCGGGCGTTCAGCCAGTCGGCGAGGAACTCCTCGGAGCGGCCGTAGGAGCGGGCCGCGTCGAAGTAGCGGACGCCTTGGGCGTAGGCGGCGTCGAGGAGTTCGTGGGTGCGGGTGCGGAGCGTTTCGACGCTGCGGTCGTCTCCGAGGTCTTCGTCGCGGCCGAGGTTGATGTAGCCGGGGCGGCCGACGGCGGCGAGGCCCAGTCCGATGTGGCAGGTGGGGGTTGTTGCTGTGGCCAGTCGGGCGAAGGGCATCGCGGGCTCCGTTCGGTCGGGTCCGGTACGGCTTCCGACCAACGTAACCCGCGATGACCTTCGCCTCAGAGCTCGGGTTGTGCGGCGCGTTCGCGCGTGCGGGTGCTTCGTGGTTGCTCGCGCCCACGCGGCGGAGCCGCACATTGCTGCGGCCCGCGCCCCTCCGGGCCTACTGCCGGGCCGTTGCCCACGTGTGCTGGTTCGCCACGTCGGCCTTCACCTCTGCCAGCTGGATCGCGACCGCGCTCGGGGCCGTGCCGCCCCTGCCGTTGCGGGAGGCGAGGGCGCCGGGGACGTTGAGGACCGTGCGGACCTCGGGGGTCAGATGGGCGGAGATCTTGGCGAACTGCTCGTCCGTCAGTTCGTCCAGTTCCTTGCCCTCGGCCTCTGCCGCCTTCACGCACTCGCCGGCGACCTCGTGGGCCACCCGGAACGGGACACCCTGCTTGACCAGCCACTCGGCGATGTCCGTGGCGAGGGAGAAACCGGCCGGCGCCAGTTCCTCCATACGGTCGCGGTGGACCGTGAGGGTCGCCATCATGCCGGTGAAGGCCGGGAGCAGGATCTCCAGCTGGTCGATGGAGTCGAAGACCGGCTCCTTGTCCTCCTGGAGGTCGCGGTTGTAGGCGAGGGGCAGGGCCTTGAGGGTCGCCATGAGGCCCGTCAGGTTGCCGATCAGGCGGCCCGACTTGCCGCGCGCGAGCTCGGCGATGTCCGGGTTCTTCTTCTGCGGCATGATCGACGAGCCCGTCGAGAACGCGTCGTGCAGGGTCACGAAGGAGAACTCCTTCGTGTTCCAGATGATGACCTCCTCGGCGATCCGGGAGAGGTTCACGCCGATCATCGCCGTGATGAAGGCGAACTCCGCCACGAAGTCGCGGGACGCCGTGCCGTCGATGGAGTTGCCGACGCTGCCGTGCTCGAAGCCGAGGTCCTTGGCCACCGCCTCCGGGTCCAGGCCGAGGGAGGAGCCCGCGAGGGCGCCCGAACCGTACGGCGAGACCGCGGTGCGCTCGTCCCACTGGCGCAGCCGCTCCGCGTCCCGGGACAGGGACTGCACATGCGCCAGGACATGGTGGGCGAACAGGACCGGCTGGGCGTGCTGGAGGTGGGTGCGGCCGGGCATCGCCACGTCCGGGTGGGCCTCCGCCAGACCGACGAGGGCGTCCTGGAGGTCGGCGATCAGGCCGCCGATCGTGCGGGCGTGGTCGCGCAGGCACATGCGGAAGAGGGTCGCGACCTGGTCGTTGCGGGAGCGGCCGGCGCGCAGCTTGCCGCCGAGGTCCGGGCCGAGGCGCTCCAGGAGGCCGCGCTCCAGGGCGGTGTGGACGTCCTCGTCGGCGATCGTGCCCACGAAGGAGCCGTCGGCGACATCCGCCTCCAGCTGGTCCAGGCCCTCGATCATCCGGGTCAGCTCGTCGTCCGTGAGCAGGCCCGCCTTGTTCAGCACGCGCGCGTGCGCACGCGAGCCGGCGATGTCGTAGGGCGCCAGTCGCCAGTCGAAGTGGACGGACGCGGACAGCTTCGCCAGGGCCTCGGCGGGACCGTCGGCGAAACGGCCGCCCCAGAGCCGTACGTCACCGCTGTTGCTGCTCACTTGCGTTGCTCCTAGGGAGGGTTGGTGGGTGGCTCGGATCTCCGACGACAGACTAGCTATGCATGAGTATGCAGAACTCTGCATGAATCGTCAATCTGAGGGGGGCTTGAACACCCGTAACCGCTTTCCCGTATCTCTCGCCGAACGCAGGCGCCGCGTTTGTAAACGTCGACTCCTTTGACCCGAGTGAGGCATCCGCATGTCCAGGGCTCTTCCGAAGTACAACAAGCGTCGCGTCGTGATCCTCGGCGGCGCTGCCGCGGTGGCGCTGTCCGGGGCCATCATCGTCGGTACCGCCCTCGCCGGTACGCCGTCCAAGAGCAGCGGTAACAACGCGCGGACCCTGGCTGCGTCCCCCGGCACCATCACCTGCCCGGACGTCGCCTCCAAGCTCCCCGCGATCCCCGCCTCCGCGCAGGCCGAGGTCACCCGGAACCTGACGCTCCTGCAGACCCAGATCGACGAGACAACTCTTCCGCATCATGTACGAAGTGATCCGCGGCGGCGGCTACACCCCCGACATCGCC
>NZ_JBSFHA010000108.1:0-34108 GCF_053596855.1 Streptomyces sp. NPDC001617 | reverse complement strand
GGGTGTCGCTCGCGGCCTGGGCGACTGCCTTGAGGGCCGATGCCAGGACCCAGGGGCCGTACAGGGGCCGGGACGGCGCGGGCGTGTCCAGGCCGACGGTGTCTCCGGGGCGATTCGTTGTCCGTTTTACCGTTGCGTGGGCATCGGGTGGACATCCTTCGTACGGCCAGTCGAATGCCGGACCAGCGGAGAGGGCGGCGCGGCTGCCGGTACGTCTGGGTTCGCAGAGTGGGGGAGACGGAAACTGCCCGAAGAGAAAAGGGCACTACAGGGTCGTCGGCGGCCTGTTTCCGGAGCCGTCCGCCCGGTGAGGCAGCTGGGGCCGCGCAGGAGGTCTGAACCAGCTGTCGCTGTGAACTGGCCCCCGCCCCGTGGACATGGCCCTCGGCGGTCCATGAGCCGATCATGTCCGTATGAGGACATCGCAGACGGGTGAGTCAGTTCTGTCGTGGGCCGTGGATCGCGATCCTTCGCTAACGGTGCGGCCGGCGGCCGTCGCGCGGGCGGCCGGGAAGAGCTCGTCGCGCCGGGCATCCTTGAGCAGTTGACCTGCGCCGCCTCGATCGTCGGCAGGGTGTCGGAGTCGGTGTCGAAGCCGACAATGACGGGAACGACGTGGGGCCGTCCTTTCGGCGTGACGTTCTGGACCCCGGGGAGCCACGCTCTCGTTCTCGCTGAACGCGGAGGCCGTCACGACACTTCGGCGAGGCTGTCGAGCACGCGCGAGTCGAAGTGCTCCTCGATCCGTGCCACGAGCCCGTCGGAGTCGACCTCCAGCCGCATCATCGCCGGCATTCGGAACCGGCCTCCGGAGTGGAGCACCGCGGTCAGCGTGTACTGCAGGAACGCCTGCGAGCCGACTGTCGTGATGCGTCGGTCCTCGTAGCTCCGGCTCGCCGAGAGGGCACAGAGGTGACCGAGCATCGCAGCCATGGCATGGACGTCCTGCTCGATCTCGTCGAAGTTGTGCCAGGTGAGCGCGTCGGGTGCGAAGCAGCCGCGTTGTCGGTCGAGCTGCGGTCAGCCACCTGCTCGATCTCGGTGCCCTGCAGGATGCGCTTGACCGGGACCTGGAGCTCTTTTTGCCGGTGATGGTGTGCGGGATCGCGCCTTGATCCTTCTCTGCACCATGTCAATGGAGCGAGCGCCTCCGGTATGTCGTCAGACGGCCTTCAGGAGCCGACGGGGCAACAGCGTGAGCCATGGGAACCCCCGGCGAAGGGTCTATGGGGCGATCAACTTCAACTCTTCGCCGGGGGCCCCTTGTCTGGTCAGCTCACGCCGCGCTGGTGCATATTTGCTGCTGCCTCAGTCGGTGAGCTGCATCTGCATCTGCATCTGAAGTTGCAGCAGTTCCTCGACGTGCCGGATCTCGACGATCCGGCCGTCGACCACGCGCGCGAGATCGATGCCGGAGCAGGTCACGTCACGGCCGGTCGCGGGCAGTCCGAACCAAGGACCTGTGTGGGTCGCTGTGATCACCCACTGGGAGACGACCCAGCCGTCGTCGGTCTCGGCCTGGTAGACGACCTCGTGGTGAGGGTTGGTGAACCCGTCGCGCATGGCAGCGACCATTGCCTTCATCCCCTCGATCGCCGAGGGAGCCCCTGGGGGCAGGTTGTGGTCGATGAGATCAGGCGAGACCAGGGTGTCCAGCGCGGCGATATCTCCCGCGTCGAAGGCGGCGAATACGCGGGTAGGGACATCGCGGGCGGAGGTGGGTTGGCTGTTCATCAGGGGTTTTCCTCTCACTGCGGTGAGCCGGCTTTCGAAGTTGGTCAGGCTGTGGGGTTGGGGTAGAAGGCGTTGATCTCGGCCAGGACGCGGTCGGGTGCTTCGTGGAGGAGGAAGTGTCCGGCGCCGGCGACGTCGGCGGAGGTGGCGTGGGGGGCGGCGTCCTGGAGGGGCGGCAGGACCATGTCGGCAAGGCCGGCCTGGGTGATCATGCGCACCGGGATGGTCAGCGGGGTCTCCTGGAACTTGGTGTTGTCGGCCTCGTCCTGGGTCTCGGTCCGGTAGAGCTCGAAGCCGGCGTGCAGGACCTGGGGGCGGGAGTACAGCCGGACGAACTCGGCCATTTCGTCGGCGGAGATGTTCTCGCCGGCGGTCTTCATCCCCTGGAAGAAGTGGGTGAGGAAGGTCTCGACCCGGCCGGTGACCAGTTCCTCGGCGAGGGGGCGCTGCTTGTTGAAGGAGAAGTGCCAGAACATCGACTCGATGGCGGCGAACTTCAGGTTCTTGCCGGTCAGGCCGTAGTCCATGAGGAACAGGCCTGCTATCTGCTCGCGGTACTGGGCGGCCAGCGGGTAGGCGACGCTGACGCCGAAGTCGTGCGCGACGACGTGTACGTTCTCGCGGTGGCCGAGGTGGTTGAGGAGCTTGTGGACATAGGTGGCCAGGACCGTCTTGGCCCTGGAGGTCGGGTTCCCGGTCGAGTCGCCCAGGCCCGGCAGGTCGATGGCGATGACGGTGCGGCCGGGCAGCAGCGAGGGCATGACCTGGCGGTACTCGTACCAGCTCTGCGGCCAGCCGTGCAGCAGCACCAAGACCTGCGGGCCGTCGCCGCCGACGACGTAGTGCATCTGCACGTCGTCGATGGTGGTGAAGCCGTGCCGGAAGAGCTCGTTGAACTCGGCGTCGTCCTTGGTCGCCGTGTCGTAGCCGGGACTGAGCGGCTCCTCCGACCCGACGGCCAGGGCGGTCGTGGAAGCTGTGGTGGAAGCGTTCATGATGGTGCGTCCTTTGTGGTGGTGGGTGCCGTCATGCACGGCGATACGGCTGGAGGCCTCCGCTGGTCGAGAACTCTGCGCGGGGCGCGAGCGCCGGGACCTTCAGGGGGAGTGCGGCCGCCCGGGGTGGGCGGTCAGACGGCGATGCCGCCGTCGACGTTCCAGCTGGTTCCGGTGATGAAGTGGGCTTCGGGGCCGGCGAGATAGGCGACGGCGCTGGCGATGTCGGCGGGCTCGGCGAAGTGGTGGAGCGGCATGAGCTGCTTCAGGGATTCCGCGTATGGGCCTGTGTCAGGGGTCATGTCCGTGGTGGTGGGGCCGGGCTGCACGTTGTTGACGGTGATGCCGTGCGGACCGAGTTCGCGGGCCAGGCCGCGGGTGAGACCGGCGACAGCGGCCTTCGTCAGGGCGTAGACGGTTGCGCCGGGGAAGGGGACGCGGTCGGCGCTGACGCTGCCGATGGTGATGATGCGACCGCCCTGGCCGAGGTGGGGAGCGGCGGCCTGGACGGCGCTGAACACGCCCCGGACGTTGACCGCGATCGTCCGGTCGAACTCCTCCAGCGGGAAGTCCTCGATCGGTGCGGCGTGGGAGACGCCGGCGTTGTTGACGAGGATGTCCAGTCCGCCGAAATGCTCCGTGGTGCGGCTGACCGCGGCCCGGACGGCTTCGTGGTCCGCGCTGTCCGCCTGCACCGCCAGGGCGCCTGTCGCCTCGGCCACGGCGTCGGCCTGGTCCTTGGCACTGGCGTAGGTGAAGGCGACCTGGGCGCCGTCGGCGGCCAGACGGCGCACGATCCCGGCACCGATGCCCCGGGACCCGCCCGTGACCAGGGCGGTTTTGCCTTCGAGGGGCCGTACGCCGGACCGGGTGGTGCCGGGGGCGAGCTGGGTGCCCATGGGGGTCTCCGATTTCTTCAGCGCTTCATTTACGAACCGAACCGCTCGGTTACTATATCCACGATGACACTAACCTGAGCAAGAGCGGGATTCCTTCCGTGGCGGCGAACTTTTTCTCAAGGAGGCTTCGATGCCCAGCACGGGACGGCCCCGGTCCTTCGATACCGACGAGGCGCTGGAGGTGGCGATGCGGGTGTTCTGGGCCGAGGGTTACGAGGGTGCCTCGCTCGCCGCGCTGACCGAGGCCATGGGGATCAACCGGCGCAGCATCTACGCCGCCTTCGGCAACAAGGAGGAGCTGTTCCGCAAGGCCGTCGATCGCTATCTGCAGGGCCCGGGAGCCTTTGTGGCCCCGGCTCTTGAGCTTCCCACCGCCCGGCAGGTGGCCGAGGCGATGCTGCACGGAGCCGTGGACGCCCACACCGCGCCCGGCTGCCCGCGAGGCTGCCTGCTGGTGCAGTCCGCGCTGGCCGCCGGCCCGGAAAGCGAACCGGTCCGCCGCGACCTGGCCGAACGCCGGGAAGCCGGAGTGGCCGCCCTGCGGAAACGGTTCGAACAAGCCCAGGCCGAGGGCGACCTGCCACTCACCGCCGACCCGGAAACCCTCGCCCGCTATGTGAACACCGTCGGGCAGGGCCTCGCCGTGCAGGCCGCCGGCGGCGCCAGCCGAGAAGACATGCACCGCGTCGCCGACCAAGCCCTCAGTACGTGGCCAAGCCCGTGATCGGCAAATTGAAGATCGTTGCTGAGTCCGGCGATGGGACCTACGTACTCGGCTGACCCGATTGACGCGCCGCTGCCCAGGTCGATGCGCAGTCCGGTGGACGGGACCGCCTCTTGACGTCCGGGACGATGCTCCACCCCGGTGCCTGGGATGGAGCATCATCGCGTCGGTAGGGGACTCCGCTGCGCGAAGGGTTTCAGCCCCTCGGCTGAACTGGGCGGATGCGGCTGCTGCTGTGGCAAGCGTCCAACTCATCGACCCTCAGGGGCCATTGAGGGGCCACAAGGACAGGAACAGACCGACAAGCACTGCGCAGGGCTGACACTGATCAGCAGGTCTGACCTGCAAGAACGGCGTGAACCGGCACTGATCGGCAAGGGCCGCCAAGATCCTCAAAGGACTCATAATCCGTCGGCCGTGGGTTCGAGTCCCACCCGCCCCACCTGTGCAGGGCTTTGACCTGCGGAAACGTTCCTTTTGGGCTGTTGGATCGTCAACTTTGCCTGAATGGACTGAATCCGCTGCTCGTGGGTTTGGGCCGGTTCGGTCTGCCTCGGTCGGTAGTCGCCTGACCTGCACGTATGTGCTCTGGCGAGTAGCTGGTGAGGCCTGTTCTGGGTGCCGTGCTGCGGTAGTGCCGTGAATTGAGGCCGCCCTGAGGCCGGTAGGCACGAGAACAGTGTTGTCGATGAGGCGGCGCTCTGGCCGACGCGTGTGCGTCGAGGCGATCGATGTGGTGGCCGTCTGGGTTTGCGGCAAGGGGGAGCGCACATCGTGGCTATGGCCGGTGGGCGTCAGAAACTGCCCCAACAGGAAACGGCCCCCCGCGGTCACTCGGTCCTCTTGTGTGAAAGCCGGAGCTGTACGGCCGGACATCACGCGTGCCGACGGTAAGGCCCTCATGGTCGGCTGTCTCTCCCGGGAGCAGCAGGCTCTCGACCCGCAGGCCCGAAACACCTGTCCCCGGCGATGGTGCAGACGTTCCATGTCGGCACCGCCGAGGTCACCTCGCCCGGCAGCGGCGATCGTCCTGCCGGGAGCGTCGAGCCGGCCGCCTACGGACCGTCCGACCTCATCGGCGTCACCTTCGCCTACCGCGTTGGCGAGTCCGATGTCTGGACCCCGGTCCCGGCCTCCGACACGGTCAAGGCGTCCGACGGGCCGGCGGTCAGCCGGCCGGTCGCCATGACCCGGCGGCGTGCGGCTTGACCGGAGCAGGTGGCGCATTGCTTCGCACGGCGGGGCGCCCGGCGGCAGCAGCCCGCCGCCCAATCCATCAAACAGGAGCGCACAACTTCACACACATGACATGTACACGGAATACGCTGCCGCCTGATCGTTTCCCTTATACCCATGAATATCTGGGAGAACTCGGATGATCAAGGTGGGACTGTTCCGTACCCGACTGGCGGCGTTAACCGCCCTGTTCAGCATCCTGATGACACTGATCTGGGCACTTCCCCAGACCGCCACCGCCACCACCGAGGCAACCGCCGACACCGCCTCGACGGCCTCGACCGTGCCGACGCACCCCCTCTGCGCGAGACCCGACAAACCCAACCAGATGGCCTGCTTCGCGGTCGCCCGCGACGATGTCCGGCAGACCGGCAAAGGCTTCCAACCCCTGCTGGCCCCCGCCGGGTTGGGCCCCGCCGACCTCCAGAGCGCCTACGACCTGCCGTCCGACGTGGCCGGGGCGGGGGTCACGGTGGCCATCGTCGACGCCTACGACAACCCGAACGCCGAGGCCGACCTGGCCGTCTACCGCTCCCAGTTCGGCCTGCCGCCCTGCACCACCGCGGACGGCTGCTTCCGCAAGACCGACCAGCGCGGCGGCACCGAGTACCCACAGCCCGACCAGGGCTGGGCCGGCGAGATAGCCCTCGACCTCGACATGGTCAGCGCCGCCTGCCCGCTCTGTCACATCCTGCTGGTCGAGGCCGACGAGCCGTCCATCGACGGCCTCGGCGAGGCGGAGAACACGGCGGTCGCGCTCGGCGCCGCGTACGTCTCCAACAGCTGGGGCGGGAGCGAGAGCGCGATCGGCGACCTGCCCGGCGACGCCTACTACAAGCACCCGGGCGTGGCGATCACCTTCAGCACCGGCGACAACGGCTACGGCACCAGCTACCCGGCCTCGCTGCCGTACGTCACGGCGGTCGGCGGGACCTCGCTGAGCCGGGACCGCGGGACAACCCGGGGCTGGAACGAGTCCGCGTGGACCGGGGCGGGCAGCGGCTGCTCGGCCTACTCCTCCAAGCCGTCCTTCCAGACCGACCGGGGCTGCGCCAACCGCGCCGTCGCGGACGTGTCTGCCGTCGCCGACCCGGCGACCGGGGTCAGCGTCTACAACACGTACGAGGACCGCGGTTGGGGCGTCTACGGCGGCACCAGCGCGTCCGCCCCGATCATCGCCGCCACCTACGCGCTCGCCGGGAAGCCGGGCGCGAAGACCTACCCCAACGCCTACCCGTACGCCCACTCCGGCGCCCGCGACGGCGCGCCGAACGGCGCTCTGAACGACGTGACCAGCGGCACCAACGGCACCTGTGCCACCGCCAGTCTGTGCACCGCAGGCCCCGGCTGGGACGGCCCCACCGGCCTCGGCACCCCGAACGGCACCGTCGCCTTCACCACCGGCCCGTACGGCAGGTTGACCGGCAAGGTCACCGACCCGTCCGCGGGCGGCCCGGTGGCCGGGGTGCGGATCACGGCCGGCGCGAACGCCACGACGACCGGCGCCGACGGCACGTACGACATGACGCTCCCGGCGGGCACGTACGACGTGACAGCCGCCAAGTTCGGCTACGGCAGCACCACGCCGGCCGCAGTCGAGGTCGGCGACGACGCGACCGTGGCCCGGGACTTCACGCTCTCCGCCCAGCCCCTGGTCACCGTCAGCGGGCGGATCCGGGACGGCTCCGGGCACGGCTGGCCGCTCTCCGCGGGCATCCAGGTCGCCGACGAGCCGTCCACTCGGACGTACACGGACCCGGCGACCGGCCGCTACACCCTCAGGCTGCCCGCCAACAGCACCTACACCCTGCAGGTCGACCCGGTCTACACCGGTTACCAGGTCACGACGGCCGACCTGACGGTGGGCGCCAAGGCCGGCCGCAAGGACTTCGGCATCCCGGTCGACGCCGCCGCCTGCGTGGCGCCGGGATACAAGCAGACGTTCAGCGAGGCCACCGAGACCTTCGACGGCACTCAGGCGCCCGCCGGGTGGAGCGTCACCGGCAGCGGCCACACCTGGCGCTTCGACGACCCGGCCGGGCGCGGCAACCTCACCGGCGGGTCGGGCGGCTTCGCCATCGCCGACAGCGACTACTCCGGCGACCGGCAGAACACCTCCCTCCTCTCCCCGGTCCTCGACCTGACCGGCTACGACACGCCCGCGGTCCGCTTCGGCACCTTCTACAAGCCGTTCGACGACGACTCCAAGGCCGACGTCGACCTCAGCGTCGACGGGGGCACGACCTGGTCCACGGTCTGGCACCGCGACACCGCCTCCGCGGGCCCCGGGACGCAGAGCATCGCCCTCCCGGACGCGGCGGGGAAGTCCGCCGTCCAGGTGCGGTTCCGCTACAACGGCGACTACGCCTACTACTGGCAGGTCGACGACGTCGCCTTCGGCGGCATGACCTGCAAGCCGGTGCCGGGTGGGCTGCTGTACGGGACGGTGACGGACCGCAACACCGGCCGGCAGCTGAGCGGTGCGACGGTGAGCGGCAAGACCGGCGCCAAGGCGACCACGGCGGGCGACGGTTCGTACGTACGCTTCGCGCCGCGGACGGGCCGTCAGCAGGTCGCGTTCAGCGCCGAGCACTACACCACGGCAACGAAGAAGGTGAACGTCAAGGCCGACCACGCCACCCGCCTCGACGCGGTGCTGCTCGCCGGACAGCTGGCGATCAGCCCGGCGGCGGTCGACAAGACCGTACGCAAGGGGAAAGCCACCACCGCCCAGGTCACCCTGCGCAACACCGGCTCGGCTCCGCTCACCGTCGGCCTCACCGAGCGGTCCGGGGACATCCCGACGGCGACGACGGCCCGCGCGGCAGCTCCGCAGTACGTTCCCGGTGACTTCACCCCCGACCGGCTGACGAAGACGAAGACGAAGACCACGTCCACGTCCACGGACGTGACCCCCGCCGCCTCGGCCTGGACCTCCCTGGCCGACTACCCCACCCCCGTCATCGACAACGCCGTCGCCACCGGCCCGGACGGTCGCGTCTACTCGGTCGGCGGCACCGACGGCACCTCCGTTCTGTCCGGCGGCTACGTCTACGACCCCGTCACCGCCGCCTGGACGGCGATCCCCGGCGGCCACCCCACCCCCCGCGAGTCACCCCAGTCCGCCTTCCTGAACGGCAAGTTGTACGTCACCGGCGGCTGGACAGCGGACGGCAGCACCGTGACCACCACCGAGGTCTACGACCCGCAGCACCGCACCTGGTCCACCGCCGCCCCGGTGCCCGCCGGGTACGCGGCAGCGGCTTCCGCCACACTCGACGGCAAGTGGTACCTGGTCGGCGGCTGCGGCCAGGGATACTGCACTGGCGCCACCGCAGTGCAGGTCTACGACCCGGCCACCGACACCTGGGCCGCCACCACCCCCTACCCCGAGGCCATCTCCTGGCTCGGCTGCGGCGCCGTCTCGGGCACCCTGTACTGCGCGGGCGGCACCACCGTGGTGGAGGGTACGCGGCACGGCTACGCCTACGACCCGGCCACCGCCGCCTGGACTCCGATCACCGACCTTCCCATCGACCTGTGGGCCTCGGCCGCCACCACTGCCGACGGCCGCTTCCTCCTCTCCGGCGGGGTCAGCAACCTGCTCGGCGTCGTCACCAGCGCCGGCTACGCCTACGACCCGGCCGCCCGCACCTGGACGGCCCTGCCCGCCGCCTCCACGCCGCTCTACCGGGCCGGTGGCGCCTGCGGGTTCTACCGGGTCGGCGGTGCGCCGAGCGTTTTCGACGCCCGTGCGAATGTCGAGCAGTTGCCGGGCCTCGACAGCTGCGTCCCGGCAGCCGACGTCCGCTGGCTCTCCACTACGTCCACCACCCATATGCTCGCCCCCGGCCAGCGCCTGACCGTCACCGTCCGGCTGGACGCGGGCGCGACGGCGGTGGACGTGGCCGGGACCTACACGGCTGCGCTCGCGGTCAGCACGGACACGCCGTACACGTACCCAGTGGTGCCGGTGCGGATGACCGTGCGCTGACAAACCGCCATCCGACAACCGTCGGGACGTTCTCCGCCGCCCCCTCGCGCCGCATCAGTCGCGAGGGGGTCTCCTCGTGGTGGGGGCGAGCCCGGCGTGGGAGGCGAGGTGAGCGGCGGTGGGGAAGCCGGTGCCGTCGTCGACATTGACCCGCAGGACTGCGGCGGCCCCGACGCCGAATGTGCTCTCCTCTGGCCGTCGCCCTGCGCTCTGCCTCCAGCGCGACCTGGCCTTGGACGTCCCCGCCACGGTGGTGTGGGCCTGCCCGACGGCTTGCGCGCTCGCCCGCTGTCTCCTCGGCCTGTCTGCGTCCCGGGCGGGGGCGGGCTGACGCTCCGTGCGGGAGCGATCCTGCCGTCGCCTGGTCGGCCGCCGGCTGCTGACGGCCTCCGCCCGCCCGTTCGACCAGCCGGGAGGTGACCGCCGCATGCCGTCGTCTTCCGCCCCGGTCCGCGCGCCCGGAGTCTGGGACGTGATCGTCGTCGGGGCAGGCCGGGCCGGCGCCGCCGACGGTGTTGCCGCCGAGGACGGCTGCCACGCTGCTGCTCGAGCGCGCCGCCGTCCGCTGCAAGACCTGCGGCGGGGGTCTCGGCGGAGCCTCTCTCTCCGCCCTGCCTCCTGGCCTCCCCTCGAGGTCTTCGTGGTCTGCCGCGCGGGCTGTCCGCCCCGGGAGGGCCAGGGCGATACAGGAATTGGATAGGGAATCCGCTGCTCGTGGGTTTGGGGTCCGGCGGTGCTCTGGGGTGTTCAATACCCTCTGAACCGCGGCGGAGTATGTGATCGAGGTTCTCGCCCGCCGTCTGGACGACTGCCTTGAGGGCCCATGCCAAGACTCAGGGGCCGTACAGGGGCCGGGGCGGTGCGGTCGTGTCCAGACTAAGGGTGTCTACGGGGCGTTTCGTTGGCTCATCGGCTGGCTGTGCGGGCGTGGGTAGGGCGATGCCGGCCTGCGCGCCGATGGGCACTTGGTGTTCAGCGGCAGCAGGTGGTGCTGGGAGAGCGTCTGGCGATGGCCGAGGGGAAAGAAACGGCCCGAAGAAGAAACGGCCCGGAACCCAGGTGTAGCGGCGGCCTCTGAAAGGCCCACGATCTCTCCCGCAGCAATGCAGAGGCGGGTGATGGCCGCCTGAGCGTGGATCAGCATCCGCGTCGCATGTCGGCCTTGCCCTGTGTGTCCTGCAGGAGGGCAAGACCGCCAAGAACCGCCTGCACCTGGACGTACGCGCCGCACCCGGTCTGTACGGCGACGAGCGGACGGCCGCCCTCGAAGCGGAGTGCGAGCGTCTCGTCGGTCTCGGTGCCACCCGCTTGCGCCGCGACGAGTCGGCGCCTCCTGCCAGCGCGGGCTACATCGTGATGGCTGATCCGGAGGGAAACGAGTTCTGCCCGGACTGAACGGCGGGGAACTTCACCCCGGTGAGGTCTTCGGAGACGGCCCACAGCCGCTGCTGGACGGCTGCCTCGTACGACTTTGGGCTGGAGGTGACCAGCCGGGGGTGGCCCTTGACCTCGTTGCGTCCGCCGGGACCGTAGTACTGGCCGCCGAGCGTGGCGGGGTCGGTGGCGGCGCGCAGGGTCGGCAGCGCGCCCATCGCCGGCGTCTGGGTGATCAGCGGCGCGAGCCAGGTGAGCGGAAGCCGGAGGGCCGCGGGGGTGTTGCGGGCGAGCTCGGTGCTGGACATGCCGGGGTGCGCGGCCACCGCGACGGTGGTGCCGTGCGTGGCGAGCCGGCGCTGCAGCTCGTACGTGAACATCAGGTTGGCCAGCTTGGACTGACCATAGGCGGCGACCCGGCCGTACGACCGCTCCCACTGCAGGTCGTCGAAGTGGATCGCGGCCCGGATGCGGTGGCCGGTGCTGCTGACCGTCACCACGCGCGAGCCGGGCACCGGCAGCATCAGGTCCAGCAGCAGCCCGGTGAGCGCGAAGTGGCCGAGGTGGTTGGTGCCGAACTGCATCTCGAAGCCGTCCCGGGTGGTCTGCTTCGGGGTGTACATCACGCCGGCGTTGTTGATCAGCAGGTCGAGCCGGTCGAGCCGGGACCGCAGCGCCGCCGCCGCGGTCCGGACGGAGTCGAGCGAGGTCAGGTCCAGCGCCTGCACGGTCACGTCGCCGGTCATGCGGGCCGCGGCCTGCTCGCCCTTCTCGACGTTGCGCACGGCGAGCACCACGGAGGCCCCGCGCTCGGCGAGCGCCTTGGCGGTCTCGTACCCCAGTCCGGTGTTGGCCCCGGTCACCACGGCCACCCGCCCGCGCTGGTCCGGAATATTCGCCGTCGTCCACTTCTTGCTCATGCCAGGCTCCCAACTAGGTAACGTACCGAAGGTATCTTGTGTCGAGGACATTAAAGTACTCTCGGTACGTTGTCAACGTACCGCAGGTACCTAAGTTAGGCTGGTGATCGTGACGTTCCAGCGGGCGCGAACCGAAGAGCAGCGGGAGATCCGCCGACGGGCGATCCTCGACACGGCGTCGGCGATGCTCGACGAGATGCCCGTGGCCGCGGTCACCCTGAACGAGCTCAGCCGCCGGGTAGGCCTGGCGAAGCCGAACGTGCTGCGCTACTTCGAGTCTCGCGAGGCGGTGCTGCTGGAACTGCTGGACCGCTTCTTGGAGGAGTGGCTGACGGAACTGGCAGGCGACTTGGCTGCCGGCATCGACGAGAATCTGGCCATGGCCGAGCGGGCGGCAGCGGTGGCCGAGATCCTCAGCAGCTCACTGTCCGGCCGAGTGGTGCTGTGCGACCTCTTCGGCGCACAGGGCAGCGTCCTGGAACACAACGTCTCCGTCGAGGTCGTCGCACGCTACAAGCGCGCCTCCCTGGACCGCCTGACAAGCATGACCGCCCTGATCCAGAAGTACCTGCCGGAGCTGGGCGAGAACGCAACACTGTTCAGCCTGCAAACCATGGTCATGGCCGGCGCGCTGTCGGCGTACAGCACACCCCCGCCCAGCCTGCAGGCCGCCTACCAGGCCGAGCCCGACCTGGCCCGCTTCCACTTGGAGCTGAAGGACTCCTTGAAGCTGGCCCTGACCGCAACCCTCCTGGGCGTGCTACCCCGCCCCTGACCTGTGTTGCACCGGAGAGGCCAAACCTCTGTATTTCTCGCGCCCGGCCGGTGGAGGGGCCAAAACCACGTAGACCCTGAACAGGCGTTCTCGACCTTGCCAGTAGCACCGTTGTGTCCGGCGTTGTTCACCAGGACGTCGATCCGGTCGTGCGCCGCGAGGATGTCCGCGACCGCCTTCTCGGCCGAGGACTCGTCGGTGACGTCGAGGGCGACGGTGCGCACGCCCGCGGCGGCCAGAGAAGCCATCCGGTCGACGCGGCGGGCGGCGCCGTAGACGACGAAGCCGGCGTCGTGGAGATGGCGGGCGGTGCTCTCACCGATGCCCGATGAAGCCCCGGTGACCAGCGCGATCTTGTTACTCATGGGAAGGCCTTCCTGGCGGGCGGCGGGGATGTCAGGAACCTGCGCGACGGAAACCCGCGCGCGTCGCGGTGAAGGCGAGGGCGAACAGCCGTGTCCACGTGGGGCGGATGGCGTACCGGGCGAAGCGCGTCGACAGGTCGAGCCAGCCCCGCTTGCTCGTCATGATCAGGTGGCCCGGCGAGGTGAAGCCGCTGACCACGATCGACTTCTCGGCGTTCTCGTAGCCCAGGAGGTTGCCGAAGTTGCCGCGGCCGGAGACGAACTCGCGGCCTTCCTCGTTCCCGCCCCAGATGAGGTAGGGGTTCGTCCACACCACCGGCGGCATCGTGTTGACGCCGATGGCGCCGTAGCGAAGTTCTGTGACCGCGCGATCGACGGTGGCCGCGTGGGCCTTCCTGGTGTCCTCGTCGATGAGGATCGTCGCGGCCAGGGTGCCGAGGAGCTTGTCGTTGGCGAACTCCGCCGCGGCGGGAAGGAACGTCCCGGCATCGGGCGCGACGTCGAGCGCGACCTCGCTCATGACCTGGCAGAACGCCTCGTTCTCCAGGGCGAAGCCCTCGGTGCCGACGTCCTCGATCACCATGACCTGCGAAGCTGGGCGGCCGTCCACGGGCTGGATCAGCCGCCCGCCAGGATAAGCGTCGCGGAAATCCGCGAAGGTCTTGTCGACCCCGGGGTAGCTGGTGCTGGAGCCGGGCGTGAGGTCCCGCAGGGCGGCGGTGATCGCATCCAGGAGCTGCCGCCGCTGTGGCCAGTGCCTGCTGGTCACAACGGTCTGCGTGCGGCCGCAGATCGAGCCGCCGCTGATGGTGACGATGGTGGCGATCTGGAGCGCCTGATGGCGGATCTCCCGGTCGGTCCACGGACGGTCACCGGGAACGACGATGCACGGGTTGTTGCCACCGCACTCGGAGACCAGCTCGGTGTCGGTGGCCTCCATGATCGCCTTGGCGGAGCCGGTCCCGCCGGTGAAGTAAATCTTGGAGAGGCGGGGGTCGCGGGTCAGGGCAGGCCCTTCGTCGGCAGGGCAGAAGGCGGCGGCGTGGACGTCGATGAGCGGTTGCAGGACCTTCTCCCACACCCGGTCGGCGTCCTCGTTGAGGGGGTGGGGCTTGTGGACGACCACGTAGCCGTCGACGAAGAGGGCCCGGATCACCTCGAACGACGACGCGACGTTTCCCGCCCCGAGCACGGCCACGATGCCGCCGGGCTTCGCGTAGGGGTCCACCCTGCGCGGCTCGCCGACGACACGCAGCACGTCGGTCCGGTCGCCGTTGAGCAGGCGGTCCTTCCCGCGCGGGGAGACCCGGACGTCGAAGCGGCCGTCCCCGGCAGGGGTGACCGCGAGCGGCTGGAGCGGGCGGCTGCGGACCAGTCCCTCGTACAGGTCGATGGCGGCCGCGACGTTCACGGGCACCGGTACCAGGACGCGCTGCACGCTCGTGCCGACCTGGTGGGCGTCGGCCGGGTTCGCGGGGTCGATGCCCTTCGCACGGCAGTCCGCCGCCACCAGCTCGTCGAAGTGCCGGTCGATATTCGCCTGGACCAGGCGGAGCAGCCTCAGCCGCTCTGCCGCCGGCGTGGCCCGCCAGCGGGCCGGGTCGACCCAGTCGACAGCCTCCGTGGCCTTCATGGCGTGTTCCTTTCCTCGGTCGTCGATGGCATGACCCGCTCGCTCCTCAATAGTGGACCGGCGGTACATTGAAGTTAATGTACCGCCGGTCCACAGTCAATGGACCGGCGGTCGGTTATCCTTGTGGGGTGGCAACCTTCCATCGCGCACGGAGCGAGGAGCAGCGCGCCGAACGGCGGCAGAGCATCCTGCGGACCGCGGCCGGCATGCTCGACGAGATGCCGGTCGCGGCGGTGAGCCTCAACGAACTCAGCCGCCGGGTCGGGCTGTCCAAGTCCGCCATGTCGCTCTACTTCGAGTCACGCGAGGCGGTGCTGCTGGGCCTGCTCACCGAGGCGGCCACCCGCTACCGGGCCGAGACCGCCGATACGTTCGCCGAGTGGGCCGACCCGTCCGCACCGGCTCCGGTGCGGGCACGCCAGGTCGCGGCACGGCTGGCCGTCACGTTCGCCGCCCACCCGATGTTGTGCGAACTGCTGAGCGTGCAACAGGTGATCCTGGAGCACAACATCTCCGTCGACGTCGCGACCAGCTACAAGAGGTCTTCGCGTGACGCCATCCGCTGGCTCGCCGGGCGGCTTGGCGACCTGCTCCCCGAACTCGACGACGAGCGGGCGCTCCGCGCCGCGCACATGGTCATCATCCTCGTCGGCGCCTTGTGGACCCGCAGCCGTCCCGCCCCCGCACTGCTCGCTGCCTTCCAGGCCGACGCGAGCCTGGCGTTCATGCACCCAGCCTTCACCGAGGCTTTCGAGGCCGCGATCGCCACCTTCCTTCAGGGGCTCATCGTGGAGACCATCGACACGGCCTGACGGCCATTTCGCCGCTGCTGCACGTGGCAGGCTCCCGGAAATGAGAGTCGGCGACGCGCCCCGCTGGACGATGCCGGGAACGTGACCCCAGCGGCATGCCCACCATGTCTCACCAGTGCCCCGGTGCGGCAAGTGGGGGTGCCCTCCTCTGGGGGTGCGTGCCGGCCGTTGTGACGGAGCGAACGTTGCCTGCCGGGGCACTGGATCATCAAGAACCGGACCGGTGTAGGCACTGCTGCTCCGTGTGATCTCGCGGTTGGCCACCGCCCTGGCGCGATGACCACGGAGGCTCGGCCCCCGATGGCCGGGGCGGAGCCTCCGTGCGTCGGAAAGGAGATCCACTGCGGGCGAGTTCGAGGCGCACTGCCGAGCTGGGGCGATCGTCTCGGAAGCTGGTTGGTTTGTCCTTCCGGGACGCGTTCTGGACGCAGGTTGGACACAAGGATCGGAAAAGACTGGCAAGGACCGAGAAGGACTGAGGAGCCAAAACCCGTCTGAGCTGGGAAAACGGCCAAGATGAGCATGGATCGACAAGGGTCGCCAAGATCCTCAATGGACTCATAATCCGTCGGCCGTGGGTTCGAGTCCCACCCGCCCCACTTGTGCAGGCCTTTGACCTGCGGAAACGTTCATTTTTGGGTGTCGGATCGTCAACTTCGCCTGAACGAACTGAATCCGCTGCTCGCGGGTTTGGCGCCGGATTCGTCTGCGTCGGCTGATGCCCTTCTGACCTGCATGGATGCGTGCGGATGTGCAGCCGCTGAGACGTGTTTTGCCCGGCTCTGCTGTGGCAGGACCATGTGTTGAGGCCGTCCTGAGGCCGGAGGTACCGGTGGAGTGCCCGGGAGGCGTTCTCCGGCGAGTCGGCTGCGTGTGGCTCCGGGCGTTTCATGTGGCGGCCGTCCGGGGCTGTGGCTCTGCGAGGAGTGCGTCTGGCGAGGGTCTTGGGAACCATGGACACGGCCCCAACAGGAAACGGCCCCGAACGTATAGCGGCCCCTGAAGGGCGGCACTTGACCTCTCGTGTGATGTCTTGAACCGCTCCGGGCCTGATGGAGGTCCGGGCCCGTCTCAGGCAACTCCATCCGGCTTCTACGGATGGACCAGGGCCTGTCCGATCGGCGGGGAGTGGACACCGGACAGGCCCTGGCGTATTCGGGCGCGGCTGGGCGCGCGGGGGAGGTCGGCTGGGGTGATTCCGTCGCCGTCCGTCTGTCAGGCCAGGTGCAGCAGGGCCGTGATGTCTGGCGGCGGCATCCCGTCGTTGGTCAGCGGTCCTGAGGCGAGGAGGGGGCTGCGGGCATCGGGAAGGGGGATCGGCTGGTCGGAGAGGTTGATCGCGCACAGCAGGCCGTTGCCGCGTTTGAAGAGGAGTGTGCCGGCCGGGCTGTCCAGCCAGCGGAACTCCTCGCCCCGCAGGCCCGGGTCGGTGTGGCGCAGGCGCAGGGCGGAGCGGTACAGCTGGAGCATGGAGGTGCGGTCGGCCTGGTTGGCTTCGGCGGTGTAGGACTTCCAGTCCTCGGGCTGGGGGGAGCCAGGGCGCGGCTCCGGAGGTGCTGAAGCCGAAGGGCGGGGTGTCGCCGGTCCAGGGGAGGGGGACGCGGCAGCCGTCGCGGCCTCGGATCGTGTGGCCGGAGCGTTCCCAGGTGGGGTCCTGGAGGGCCGACTCGGGGAGGTCCTCGACCTCGTACAGGCCCAGTTCCTCGCCCTGGTAGACATACGCGCCTCCGGGCAGGGCCAGCATCAGCAGGGCCGCCGCTCGGGCGCGGCGGGCGCCGAGGGCCAGGTCCGTGGGGTGGCCCTGATCGCGCATCGGGGTCGTGACGCCGGTGTGGGCGCGGCCGTAGCGGGTGACGTGGCGGGTCTCGTCGTGGTTGGAGAGGACCCAGGTGGCGGGGGCTCCGACCTTCGCCAGATCGGTGATCGTGCGGTCGATCACCTCCCGCAGCTTGTCGGCCTCCAGTGCGCACTTGAGGAAGTCGAAGTTGAAGGCGGTGTGGAGTTCGTCCGCGCGGAGGTCAGCGGGCAGGCGGCCGGGGCAGACGTGGGCCTCGGCGACGAAGACGCGGGGGTCGGGGTAGCTGTCGGCGATGGCTCGCCAGCTGCGGAAGATGTCGTGGACGCCGTCGCGGTCCCAGTGCGGGTGGTTCTCCTGGCCCTCGCCGGCGATGACGGAGAACTCGGGCAGGCCGAGGTCCGGGAGGGCCGGGTCCTTGACCATGCCGTGGGCGACATCGATGCGGAAGCCGTCGAACGCCCAGGTCGAACCGGAAGCGCAGGATCGACTCGAACTCGGCCCGGACCTCGTCGTTGTCCCAGTTCAGGTCGGGCTGTTCGGGGGCGAAGAGGTGGAGGTACCACTGGCCGTCCGGCGTGCGGGTCCATGTGGGGCCGCCGAAGGGCGCGTGCCAGTCGTTGGGGGGCTCGCTGCCGTTCTCGCCTCTCCCCTCGCGGAAGATGAACCGGTCTCGTTGCGGGGAGCCGGGCGCCGCCGCCAATGCTTCCTGGAACCAGATGTGTTGGTCGGAGGTGTGGTTCGGGACGATGTCCAGGATCACCCGCAGTCCCAGCTCGTGGGCCTCGGTGATCAGCTTCCGGGCCTCGTCGAGGGTGCCGTAGGTGGGGTGGATGTCGCGGAAGTCGGCGACGTCGTAGCCGCCGTCGGCCAGCGGGGACGGGTACCAGGGGTTGATCCAGATCGCGTCGACACCGACGTGGGCCAGGTACTGCAGGCGGGAGCGGAGGCCGGCGATGTCGCCGGTTCCGTCGCCGTTGCCGTCGGCGAAGCTGCGTATGCAGACCTGGTAGATGACCGCGGAGCGCCACCAGGAGTCGTTCGCGGCGTCGTTCGTGGGGGTCGGGTTGTTCATGTGGCTCGGTCCTGTCGGAGTACACAAACGCGTGTGCCGGCTGTTGATCACTTGGGTTCCTCGCCCGGCTATCCCTTGGTCGCGCCGTCCGTGCCGCCGCGGACGAAGTGCCGCTGGAAGGCGAAGAACACCAGTGCCACGGGGATGGTCATGAGCAAGGCCGCCGCGAGCTTGATCGGGTACTGGTTGCCCTGGCCGAGCTGGCCGGAGACGAGGGAGGCGACTCCGGTGGTGAGGGTGTTCAGGTCCGGGCTCTGCCGGGACACGATGAAGTGCGGCAGTTCGTTCCACGATCCCTGGAAAGACAGGATGGTCAGGGTGATGAGGGCTGGCCGGGCCATCGGCAGCACGACGGACCAGAAGATCCGGAAGGTGTTCGCGCCGTCGATGCGGGCTGCTTCCTCGACGCTGACGGGGATCGACTCGAAGAACTGCTTCATGATGAACACCCCGGCGGCGTCGGCCAGGAGCGGGACGATCATGCCCGAGTAGGAGTCGTACATCCCCAGTTGGTTGAGCACGAGGAATTTCGGGATGAGCAGGACGACGCCGGGCACGGCCATGACCGCGATGACGGCGGCGAACAGTGCGCCCCGGCCGCGGAAGCGCAGCCGGGCGAGTGCGTATCCGGCCAGGGAGTCGAAGAACACGCGGCCCGCGGTGACGAAGAGCGAGACGACGACGGAGTTCGCGAACCAGCGTGGGTAGTCCGCTGCGGCGAGCCGGCTGAAGGCCGCTGTCGTGAAGTGCTGCGGCCACAGTGACAGCGGGTGGCTGGTGGCGTCCGCGTCGGTCTTGAAGCTCGTCGCGAGTTGGATGAGGAAAGGGTAGATGTAGAACAGCGCGACGACGACGAGGGCGGTGTAGCCGAGTGCGCGGGTGAGGCCGCTGCCGTGGCGGGTGCGGTTGCCTGCGCGGTGTGTTGTGCGCTTGTCGCCGGTGTTCGCTGCGTTGTCTGCGTCGGCGAGCTTGTGCGGTGTGCTCATCGCGGGCCTCTGTTGTGGACGTCGGCTGTGGCCGCCGGGGTGGCGGCGGGCTCGGTTGGGGCGGTGCGGGTCATCAGGCCGCTCCCGTGGTGGGGCCGACCCCGGAGCGGGCGGCTTTCGCCGCGCGCCGGGTGGCGGCCTTGGCGCGGGCCTCGTCCTTGTCGCGCAGGACGAACCGCTGCAGGAGCGTCATCGCGACGATGATCGCGAAGAGGATGAAGGCGATGGCGCTGCCCTGTCCCCACTCGTTGTTGATGAACGAGGTCTGGTACGACAGGAACGCGGGAGTCAGCGTCGTCTTTCCCGGTTCACCCGCGGTCATCACGTAGATCTGGTCGAAGACCTGCCAGGTGCCGATGAGCCCGAGGGTCAGGACGAGGAAGAGGGTGGGCTTGAGCATGGGCAGGGTGACGTGTCGGAACCGCTGCCAGCGCCCGGTGCCGTCGATCTCGGCTGCTTCCTCGACTTCGAGGGGGATGTCCTGCAGCGCGGCGAGGAACATGAGCATGAATGTGCCCGCCGTCGTCCACACGACGAGGGCGATGATCGCGCACATGGCCACGCTGGGGCCGGAGATCCAGTCCCACAGGGACAAGCCGCCGACAGTGGTGTCGGCGAGTGCGGACGGGGGCGCGTCGTTGTTGACGCCGAAGGCGCCGAGGGCGAGATGGATGACGCCGCGTGGGTCGGCGAACCAGGCCGGTCCGTCGACTCCGACCTTCGCGAGCAGCGAGTTGACGACGCCGCTGGAGGAGAAGATGAACAGGAAGACGACGGAGATCGCGACCGAGCTCGTCACCGACGGGAAGTAGTACGCGGTGCGGAAAAACCCTTTGCCCTTCAGCCGTCGCCCGTTGACCAGGAGCGCCAGGCCCAGCGCGAGCGCGGTCTGCAGCGGGACGACGAAGAGCACGTAGTAGGCGTTGTTGCGCAGGCTCGTCATGAAGTCGCTCTGCGCCAGGCCGGACTTGGTGAGGAGCGGCGTGTAGTTCTGTGCGCCGACGAAGTTCACTCCTGACGAGAAGGGGCTGCCCTGGCCGTTCCAGTCGGACAGGCTCACCCAGAGCGCCATGAGGATCGGCACGACCAGGAAGAGTCCCAGCACGACGAGGACGGGTGAGACGAACAGCCAGCCGGCGAGACCTTCCCGGCCTCGGATACCGCCGCGGGGGACTCGGGTGCGGCGGCCCCGGCCTCCACCGGCCTTGGCGGTGTCTGCCGTTCGGGCCGGTGCCGGGCCGCTGCCCGGGCCCTGTGCGGGCCCGGGATTCGGTTCACTCATCGCAGGTTCACTCTCGTTCTGTTCCGGTCCGGATTACTGAGTCGCCCGGGTGGTCCGGGTCACTGGCCCACGACCGCCTGCGCGTTCTTCTGCAGCCGCTCGAGGATCTTCTTCGGGTCGGCGCCCGGCAGTGACTGAAGGCCGGTGTCGAAGTCGGTGAGCACCTGGTCGATCTTCGCGATGTTCACGGGGGCCTGGGCGTACGCGGCGCCGTCGATGAACGCCTTGTCCTGCGGGAACTGGGCGACGTAGTCGGCCTGGGCGGACTGCCGCGAGGGCATCACGCCGATCGACTTGGCGAAGGCCAGCTCGGCGCTCTTCGCGGTCATCGCCTTGACGAAGTCGATGGCCGCGGCCTTGTGCTTGCTCTTGGCCGCGATGCCCCAGCACTGGGTGAAGGCGAGCGTGCCCTTCTTGCCCGAAGGACCGGCCGGCAGCGGAACCGTCTTGTACTTGACGCCCGGGTAGTCGCTCTTCATGGCGCCGGCGATCCAGTTGCCCTCGATCGTCATGGCGGCCTTCTGCTTGCCGAAGGCTTCGCCCGGCCACCCGGAGTCGAGCTGCTTGGGGTACTTGGTCGAACCGTCGGCGAGCAGCGACTGGACGAACTTCAGGGCCTTGAGATTCTCAGGAGAGTCCGCGGTGACCTTGGTGGCGTCCTTGTTCGTCACCCATCCGCCGGCCTGGACCATGAAGGCACCGATCCGGTCGCGCGTGTTGCCGAGTGCCAGGCCGACCTGCTTGCCCGTCGTCAGCTTCTTCGCCACGGCCGCCAGTTGCTGCCAGGTGGTGGGAATGTCGGCGTCGGTCAGGCCGGCCTTCGCCCATGCCGTGGTGTTGATCTGCAGGCCGAGCGTGGAGAAGTCCTTGGGGACGCAGTAGAGCTTGCTCTTGTAGGTGAACGCCTGACGCAGAGCGGGGTAGAAGTCGTCCTGCCCCGCGAAGCTGTCGCCGTACGGTTCGAGGCTGCCCTCGCTCGCGTACGTCGCGAAGCGGCCGGCGTCGACATAGAAGACGTCCGGCGGGTTGCTCGAGGCGAAGCCCTGGCCGAGCTGCTGGTCGATGTTCTGCGCCGGGGTGACGGTCGCCTTGTTGCCGGACTTCGTCGCCCAGGCCGCGGCGGCGTCCGTGACGGCCTTCGTCTCGGCGTCGCCGCTGGAGGCGATGAGGACCTTGATCGAGGTGGGGCCGGCCGACTGCTGGCTGTCGGTGCCGCTGTCGAACCCGCTGCCACCACAGGCCGACAGGCTGAGCGACAGCAGCGCGACACCGCCAACTGCCCAGCAGGTACGCGGATTTCTCATGACAAATCTCCTTGTGCAGGCCGACCTGAGCAGCCGGTGGTGGAGGGGACCGCATCCCGTTGCGCACTGGGGCGGTGAGCGGGATCGCGGGTGTCGATGGAACGGCCTACGGCGCCGTTCGGCAGGGTGAAAAGGGTGTGGGTGCCGCGGGACGGCTCAGCCGCTCGCGCGCACGACGAGCCGGGGTGGCAGCAGGATCGGGGTGGGTGGAACTGCTGGCGGCTCGGGAGTCGCCAGCAGTTCCTGGAGCATCCGCAGGCAGGCGGCGGCGGCCTCGTCGTAGGGCTGCGCCACGCTGCTCAGGCCGACGACCGCCGCGGTCGGCGAGTCGTCGAAACCGACCACCGCGACATCGACCCCGGGGCGCAGCCCACGCGCGGTGATTTCGGTCCAGGCCCCGAGCGCCAGCGAGTCGCTCGCGCAGACGATCGCGGTCGGCGGACTGGGCAGGTCGAGCATCGCCGCGGCGGCCTCACGGCCGGTGTCCAGCCCGTCGGGAACGCCCGCGTCGTAGCCGGCGGGGGCGTCGATTCCGGACACCGCGAGGAGGGAGGACCAGCCGCTGCGCCGGTCGTCACCGACTTCAAAATTCTCCGGCCAGCCGAGAAAGGCGATCCGCTGGTGGCCGGTCTCGATGAGGTGCCGGGTCGCGGCAAGGGTCCCCTGCGCGCCGTCGACATCGACCCAGCCGTGCCGCTCGGCGGCATCCGGTTCAGCCCCCCAGGGCCGGCCGAACGTCACGAACGGCACCCGGCGCTCCGTGAGCCACGCCGTCCGGCGGTCGCCGGCGTGAGTGGCGTGCAGGACGAAGGCGTCGAGGTCATGATCGTCCAGTAGCTGTTCGTACAGGGAGCACTCGTGGTCGTCGTCCGTGGCCGTGAACACCACGATCCGGTAGCCGGCCTCCTGGGTACGGGCGGTCAGCGACTGGAGGAACTGGGCGAGGACGGCGCCGTTGACGCCGTCGCGCATCGGCTCGATGCGCGCGCCGATCAGCCGTGAACGCCGGGTCCGCAGCGTCCGGGAAGCCTGGTTCGGGCGGTAGTTGAGCTCCTTGATGGCGGCCTGCACCCGGGCCAGGGTCTCCGGGCGCACCCGGTGCGGAGCGTTGATCACGTTGGACACGGTCTGTGTCGACACGGAGGCATGCCGCGCCACGCTTTCGAGTGTTACTCGCGCCATCGCGAAGCCACCTCCATAAGTTCACTGCGCCGCAGCGTATCCGCCGTTGTGGCACCGCAGTGTGTCGCCGTCCCACTGGATTTGAACGTTAAATTTAGCGTTCCAATCGGTTACTGTGGCGATCGGCGCCCGGCCTGTCAAGAGTCGGCGCAGTAACGAACCGCACTCACAAACCGCCCACGAGACACGAGGGCACCGGACGGAGCTTCCATGACTTCACCCGAGCGGCAGCCGCTCCTGCACGATCTCGCGGTCACCCTCGCCGCCCCGACGGTCGTCCTGTCCCGGCCGGACGGCAACCTCGACGCCGCCGCTCCCGGCGCCGCCGTGCACGGGCTCTTCCACGCCGACGTACGCGCGGTGAGTCTGCTGCGCGTGACGCTGCGCCCCGGCTGCCCGCCGTCCGGCGAGCACGCGGAGAACGCGCCTCCAGCTGTCGGCGGGGCCGGTGGTGGTGAGGGCGACGGCGAGGGCTGGCTGCCGGTCGTCGCAGTCATGAACGCCACTGACGGACCCGGCCGCAGCCGCTTCGTCGGCCTGGCGCAGGCGCTCGGCGACGCCATTCCCGACCCGACCGTCCGGGTCGACCGACGGCGCACCGTCACCCCCGGCCGACTCGCCGAACAGCTGACCGTCCGCTCCACCGCGACGACACCGGTACATCTCGCCGTCCGGGTCGAAGTCGCCGGGGACCTCGTGACGCTGGAGCACGCGAAGGCGGGCCTGGCGCCCCGGTCTCCTCTTGAGCCGGAGGGCGAACTCGCCTCCGGCGAAGGCGTGTTGCGCTGGGGCGACAAGGACGTCGAGGTCGCCGTGAGCGCCCCCGGCGCGCTGGCCGACACGGAGCGTTCCACGCTGACCTGGGCCCTCACGGTCAAGCCCGGCGAGAACGTCGACCTGCACCTGGCCGCCGAGATCTCCGACACGGCCGCGGCCGTCACGGCAGCCCGCCCCCGGCCAACCTGGCAGCGTCCGGATGTCACCGCCGACGACCGCCGCCTGCCCGCCCTCATCGCGCAGAGCCTGGACGACCTCCACTCGCTGCGCATGGCCATGGCCGCATCACCCGATGACACCTTCCTGGCCGCGGGCGTCCCCTGGTTCTTCACGCTCTTCGGCCGGGACAGCCTGTGGGCCGCACGGATGCTCCTGCCCCTGGGCACCGACCTTGCACTGGGCACCCTGCGCACCCTGGCCGCCCAGCAGGGCACCCGCACCGATCCGGCGGCCGCGGAAGAGCCGGGCAAGATCCTCCACGAGGTGCGGCGCGGGGTATTCGACGACGGCATGGGCCTGCGCCTGCCGCCGGTCTACTACGGCACGGTCGACGCGACCCCCCTGTGGATCTGCCTGCTCCACGACGCATGGCGTTGGGGCCTGCCCGCCGCCGACATCGAACCGCTGCTGCCCGCGCTCAAGGCGGCACTCGGCTGGATCAACGCTGCCGCCCAGGCCGGAGACGGATTCCTCTCCTACATCGACCGCAGCGGCACCGGTCTGGCCAACCAGGGCTGGAAGGACTCCGGGGACGCCGCCCGGTTCGCCGACGGCCGCCTTGCCGACGCTCCCCTGGCACTCGCCGAAGTACAGGGCTACGCCTACGAGGCAGCCCTCGCCGGAGCGGCACTCCTCGACGCCTTCGGGCTGCCGGACGGCGAACGCTGGCGGACCTTCGCGGTCGACCTCGCCGACCGGTTCCGCGCCCGGTTCTGGGTCTCCGACCAGCACGGCCCCTACCCCGCCATGGCACTCGACGGCTCGGGCCGCCCCGTCGACTCCGTCGCGAGCAACATGGGCCACCTCCTGGCCACCGGCATACTCAACGCCGACGAGACCGCCACCGTCGCCGCACGGCTCGCCGCCCCCGACATGTCCGACGCCTACGGACTGCGCACGATGTCGTCCCAGTCCGGCGGCTTCGGCCCGCTGCGCTACCACTGCGGCGCCGTCTGGCCGCACGACACCGCCATCGCCGTCGCCGGACTCGCCCGCACCGGGTACCCCGAAGCCGCCGCCCGGCTCATCGAGGGCATCCTCGACGCGGCGCCAGCCTTCGACTACCGGCTGCCGGAACTGTGGGGCGGCGACGCCCGCGCGGACACCCCCGCACCGGTCCCCTACCCGGCCGCCTGCCGACCGCAAGCCTGGTCGGCGGCAGCAGCCATCGCCCTCATGACGGCCCTGACCGGACTGGAACCCGATGTACCCGCCGGCCGCCTCCACCTCCGACTGGCAGGCCCGCTCCCCGTCGGGGCACTCACCGTCACAGGGCTCACCATCGCGGGAGAACGGCTTGACGTCACCATCGCCTCCGACGGACGGGTCGAGTCGGTTGCGGCGCCTGCGGGACTGATCGTCGAGGAACATCCGGCGTTGCAGTCCTGAGGATCACCTCACCCGAGCCGCAGGTGGCCGTAGCTATCGGCACCTGGAATTCGTGAGGTGCGTGTCACCGCTGGGTAGGGCGCTGCCGGTCGATGCTCTGTTCGCAGATGTCCGGCCTGCGGCAGCGGCCACAGAGGCTCCGCCCCGACAATCGGGCCGGAGCTTCTGCGCTAGTGGCCCATGGGAACGCCCCGACATCCAGCGCACTCCCCTCGCGTGGGCTGTTTGTGATCGATGATCGATGGCTGCACCCAATGTTGGTGATGTATCTTAGGTGCATACATCATGGATGTTGGAGGTGTCCGATGTCCGTCACGCAGATTGATCTCGACGACGAGGCGCTGGCCGAGGCCATGCGGCTCATGGGCGTCACGACGAAGAAGGAGACCGTCAACGCGGCCCTGCGGGACTACGTGGCGCGGATCAAGCGGCTTGAGGCTGCGGAGAAGCTGGCCGCGCGGGGTGCGCGTGGTGAGTTCGAGCAGGCCGCGGCGGCGCATGACGCGGAGAGGCGTGCGCGACGCGAGGCCTTCGAGTGATCACGTATCTGGTGGACACCTCGGCTCTGTGGCACCTGTTTCGCACCCCAGGCGCATTGCGGCCCTGGGAGGGACACATCGCTGCCGGGGTGTTCCACCTCTGCGAGCCGACACGTGCCGAATTTCTCTACTCGGCGACCAGCCCGTCCCATCGGGATGAGCTCGCAGAGGAACTGGACGCGCTCTGCTTGCTCTCTCCGGTACCGAAGAACGCCTGGCGTTGGGTCGACACCGCCCAGTACAAACTGACCCAGCAAGGCCGGCATCGGGCGGCTGGGGCGATCGATCGATTGGTGTGTGCGACAGCTGTGCACCATGGGCACACTGTTCTCCACGTGGACAACGACTTCGCGACGGTGGCCGGAGTCCTCAAGGAAGTCCAGCAGCGAGACGCACGAGTCTGATCTTCTGGAGCCAGTTCACGCTGTCGGTCTGCAGGTCTCTCGATGATCGACGCCCCAAGTCATTGCCCCAGAGCTGTGAACCTGGTCTGTCCTCTGAGCGCAGCCACCGCACCGTCCAGAGCCGTGAGTCGTGCGGCAAGGCCGACTCCGCGAGCCGGGTCGGCAGTGCCGCGCTGAACTTGAGGCCGTTCAGCGCACGCGCATCCACTGCGGGAAGGCACAGCTGACCGGCGGCCTCCGAAACGGCCTTCCTCCATTCTCCGGATGTCGCATCCTCGCGAAGGCGGATGCACGTGTCCGTTGGCCTCTGGAGGGGATCGGCGATCGTGGTGAGTGTGGCGGCCAGGGTGGCGTTGGCCCGGTAGCCGGCCCAGGTCCACCAGCGCACGTTGGTGTCGCGTCCGCCCCTGACAACCACTGTCCCATCGGGGTGGACCAGTTCCGAACTGCTCTCGCGCGCTTGGGCGAGCGCGGTCTCCGCTGAGGGCGCCCCAATGTACAGGTGGCCATCATGTAGTCCGGGGGCTTCACCGGTGTCTCCGACGCGCATGCGTGCCCTGGCGGCTCCGGAGGCGGGTCTTGGGCTCGTGACGCCTACGCCGCTTGCCCGACCGGTTCGCCCCGGCCTTCGCACGGGGCTGGACAGGTGGACCTGCTTGTTTGAGGCTCTCGATTGCGCTCTCGATCTTCCGCACTTCGTCCTCGGCCCGCCCCGGCTCCTCGGCGTCGAGCCGGGCGAACGCTTGCTTGGCCTGCTCGTGCGCGCGGAGGACCTTGCTTCGGGGGCGGTCCCGGCCCCCATGCGCTCGGTCGGGTAGCTGTGGGTAGCTGGATCGAGCCCCAGATCCGGCTGCCTGCCCGCTGATCGTGCGGTTATGCGCCCCGCGTGTACGTGAGCCCGAGCTGCGCGCAGGCCAGGAGCGCCACCTCGATGTCCAGGCGGTGTTCGGTGAGAGGGTGGCCGAGCATCTCCTCGGCCTTGCGCACGCGGTAGTGGACGGTGTTCTTGTGGACGTGCATCCTTGCGGCGGCGTCGGTGAAGCTGCCTCGTGCGTCGAGGAAGACCTGCACGGTTTCGCGCAGGCGGACTGTGGCCTCGTCGTCGCGCATGAGGTCACCGAGCACGCGTCCGGCCCAGGCTCTGACATCGGTGAGATGGTCGACGAGGAGCCCGGCCAGCCCGACCTGGGCATGAAGGAAGAGCGCACGACCGGGGGCGGCCCCGGTGGCGGCGACGTCACGGGCACGCTGCGCGTCACGGAACGTCTGCCGGAATCCGTCGAGTCCGGGAGACGGGTCGCCGACGGCGACGCGGAGGGCCGGGTGTCTGCCAAGTTCCTCTTCGAGCCGGTGGACGTCGAGGACGGGCTTTCCGGCGGAGGAGATCCACGCCCAGCATGTCTGTTCGTCCGCGGAGATCGTCAGTGGGGCCTTGCCGGTGGCCGCGCCCAGTATCGCCGCGCTTGCCCGGAGCCCGGCCGCGGCCGGGGCGGATGTACCGGGCTCGGCCCAGATGATGGCGGCCAGATGCCATCCGCGCAGCGAGGTCGAGAGCATCTTCTCGGCCGAGACCAGGTCGAGCCCTTCCATGTCGAGCACGGCGCGGACCTGAGCGGCGCGGGCGGCATCCGAGCGGGTGTCCCACCGTCTGCGTTCGTTCTCGTAGATGTCGATCAGGCCCTCGATGACCTGGTCGATGTAGCCGTTGACCAGGAGCGCGATCCGGCTGGTCGTGGCCAGCGCCTCGTCGGTGGAGAGCTCCAGGCGGCGCAGATAGGTCATGACCCACTGCACGAACATGTGTTCGCCGAGGCGGTAGGCGCGCAGCAGTGCCTCCAGCGACAGGTCGTGCTGGGCGAAACGGCGTGCGTACTCCGCGGCGGCCGGCGGCACGGTGATGTCGTCGAACGAGATGCTCAGCCTCAGCATGTCGAGGATGGCCGCCAGGTTCGACGCGGTGCTGGCGACCATGAGCCGCCGTACCGCGTCGTCGTGCCGGAACTCGGGGATGACGTGGACGAACATCGAGGTCATCTCGGTGGTGAGGCTCTCCAGATCGGCCTGGATGTACTTGGCGACATCCCGCACGGTCCCGTCCATGTCGGTGCTCATGGCTGACGGTAACTGGAAGTCCGGGGTCCGCGACAGGACTCGTCGCCGTGTTCCCCTTCGCCATTCCGGCCCGCCCGGTACCCAGCACCCCGTGCCTTTGTGACGGCGGCACAAAGCCGCCCTTCCGAGCTGGGGCGACGGCCCATGGCCGGCCGGGTGCGCCGTTCCTACCTTTTCCTCACTACCTCCGTCACGGTCGACTCAATGGTGAGGAAACGTGCAGCACATCGCCGAACTGCCGGATGCCAGGGCCGCCCGGAATCCCACAGGACCCTGCATTGCGGACGATCATGAACAGCTGAACAACCGGGCATTTCTCGCTCGCGTGCGGGCCGCGACGAAATTTCTGCGCACACGAGGAATCGGTGCGGGTGACGTGGTGGCGCTGATTCTGCCGAATCGCCTGGAGCTCGTCGTCCTTATGTTCGCGGCCTGGAATCTCGGCGCCGCGGTCACACCCGTGAATCCGGGACTTACCGACGCAGAGGCACGCCATCAGATCGAGGATTCCGGAGCGAAGGCGGTGATATCCGACAACGCTTCCCGCCCTGTCGGGACGCTCGACGTGTCCGAGGTGCCGTACGCGGAGCCCGGGGACGACGCGGACCCGGCGGACGCGGTCCCGCTCACGTCCGACTCCCTCGCCCTGATCATCTACACGAGCGGGACCACGGGCCGCCCGAAGGGCGTGATGCTCGACCATGCCAACATCGCCGCGATGTGCCGGATGATCATCGACGGTGTCGGTTTGAACGACAGCGACCGCAGTCTCCTGGTCCTGCCGCTGTTCCATGTCAACGGGATCGTGGTGAGCGTGCTGTCGCCGCTGCTGGCGGGCGGGTGCACGACGATTGCCGGACGCTTCAGCGCCTCGACCTTCTTCGCCTCGGTCGAACGCGCCCGGCCCACCTATTTCTCCGCAGTGCCGGCGATCTACGCGATGCTGGTCGCGCTGGCCGACGACGTGCGGCCCGACACCTCCTCGCTGCGCCGCGCCATCTGCGGGGCGGCACCGATGCCCGCAGAGCTGATCGCCCGGTTCGAGCAGCGGTACGGAGTGCCGGTCGTCGAGGGGTACGGACTCTCCGAGGGCACCTGCGCCTCGACGCTGAACCCCCCGGCCGGCCTGCGCAAACCCGGCACGGTCGGGCTGCCACTGCCCGGACAGACGGTCGCGGTGATGGACGGCGAGCGCAACCTGCTGGACGCCGGGGCGGAGGGCGAGGTCGTGGTCCGGGGCCCGAACGTCATGCGCGGCTACCTCGGGCTGCCGGAAGAGACCGCCAGGACCGTCATCGACGGCTGGCTGCACACCGGCGACGTCGGGCGCTTCGACAGCGACGGCTATCTCGTCCTGGTCGACCGGATCAAGGACATGATCATCCGAGGCGGGGAGAACATCTACCCCAAGGAGATCGAGAACGTCCTGCACACCCATCCGGCGGTGCTGGAGGCGGCAGTGGTCGGGGCACCCGATTCGACGCTGGGCGAGGTCCCGGTCGCGCACGTCGTACTCCTGCCGGGAGCGACGCTCACCGCCGACGAGCTCGTCGAACACTGCCGCGGCTCGCTGGCCCGGATCAAGGTGCCGGTGGCGGTCACTGTCACCGATGCGCTGCCGAGGAATCCGGTGGGGAAGATCGACAAACGACGCCTCCGCGCGTCGACGTCGAACTCCTAGAAATCGCCCCTCAATTCACCCAGGCATTCTCGCGGGTGGGGTCCGGTGCGCCCGAAAAGCACCTGAGAACAGGGAATGAGAATCCGTAGGGAAAGGTGGCGGCAATGGGCTTCAAAACGGGCGACTTTCCTCCCGTCGAGCAAGATGCATTTCTGGAGAAACCGCTTCGGGAGCGGCTGAAGACGCTGTCCCTGCACTGGGTGGAATACGGCTTCGGCACACCGAAGATGATTCCGGCGACCTACGTCGTCAAGGTCCTCGTCCTCTATGTCCTCGGCGGTACGGCCTTGGCGACCTGGACCTCGGGCACAAGCCCGTTCTGGGACGTCACGCACTGGTGGGACGAACCGGTCGTCTACCAAAAGCTGGTGCTCTGGACGGTGTTCCTGGAAGCCGTCGGTGTCGCGGGCTCCTGGGGCCCGATCGCCGGCAAGTTCAAGCCGATGACCGGCGGGATCCTGTTCTGGGCCAGACCGGGCACCATCCGGCTGCGGCCGTGGAAGCGGGTGCCGTTCACGCGCGGGGACCGCCGCACGGTGGGCGACGTCCTTCTCTATCTGGCCTTCCTGGGGTCCCTGCTGTCGGCCGTCCTGATGCCCGGCACTCCGAGCGCCTCGCTCACCGAGGCACTGCCGCACAACACTTCCGGGCTGGTGCGCCCGGCCCTGCTGGTGGTGCCGATCGTCCTGTATGTGCTGAACGGCCTGCGGGACAAGACGATCTTCCTGGCCGCCCGGGGTGAGCAGTATCTGCCGGCGTTGCTGTTCTTCGCCGTACTGCCGTTCACCGACATGATCATCGCGGCCAAGCTGCTGATCTGCGCGGTCTGGGTCGGCGCCGGGGTGTCGAAGTTCGGGCGGCACTTCACCAATGTCGTATCACCGATGGTCTCCAACAGTCCGTGCGTCCCGGCGAAATGGGTCAAGCGGCTGCACTATCGCGACTTCCCCCGGGACATCCGCCCGTCGAAGGTCGCGACCTTCATGGCACACGTCGGCGGTTCGACCGTGGAGATCGTCACCCCGCTGATGCTGCTGTTCTCCACGAACCACCGCCTCACGCTCGCCGCGGTGGTGCTGATGGTCGTCTTCCACTTCTTCATCGTCTCCACGTTTCCGCTGGCCGTGCCGCTGGAGTGGAACCTGCTGTTCGCCTACCTCACCGTCTTCCTGTTCCTCGGTTTCCCGGCCATGGACGGCTACGGCGTCGGCGACATGTCCTCTCCTTGGCTGGCCACCGCCCTCGCAGCCGGACTGCTGTTCTTCCCGGTCCTCGGCAACCTGCGCCCCGACCTGGTGTCGTTCCTGCCTTCGATGCGGCAGTACGCGGGCAACTGGGCCTCCGCACTGTGGGTATTCGCGCCCGGCGCGGAGGAGAAGCTGAACTCGCTGCCGCACCGCCCGACGAAAAACCAGGTCGACCAGCTCCAGGCGATGGGGTACCCGCCGACCGTCGCCGAGATCACCATGCAGCAGACGATCGCCTGGCGATCCATGCACAGCCAGGGCCGTGGCCTGTTCTCGGTGCTGCTGAAGAACCTCCCCGATCTCGACCGACGGACCGTGCGCGAGGCGGAGTTCGGCTGCAACTCGCTGATCGGATTCAACTTCGGCGACGGCCATCTGCACAACATCGACCTCATCGACGCCGTGCAGGCCCGGATCGGATTCGCGCCCGGAGAGTGGATCGTCGTCTGGGTCGAGTCACAGCCCATCCACCGCGGAACTCAGAGCTACCAGGTGATCGACGCCGCCCTCGGTGTGATCGAGCGGGGCACATGGAAGGTCGCCGACGCGGTGAAGGAACAACCATGGCTGCCGAACGGCCCGATCCCGCTGAACGTCACCTTCACCCGCGAGGAGACGCCCACGGCATCGGCGGCATGCACTCGTGTCACGGAGGGACTGGCACCGTAGGGCAAGGACAGAACACCTTCCGGAAAGGCAGAGCCACATGAGCACAGCGACCGTGGTGGGCGCCGGGCCCAACGGTCTGGCCGCGGCCGTCGCCCTGGCCCGGGCAGGCGTACAGGTCACGGTGCTGGAGGCGGCCGACCAGATCGGCGGCGGCACCCGCTCCGGTGAGGCGATCGTGCCCGGTCTGCTGCACGACCACTGCTCGGCCGTCCACCCCATGGCCGTCGGCTCGTCGTTCCTGAACGAGCTCGGCCTCGACCACTACGGGTTGCGGTGGGCGTGGCCGGAGATCGACTGCGTGCATCCGCAGGACGGCGGCTCGGCCGGGGTGCTGCACCGTTCGGTGACCGAGACCGCCGCCGGTCTCGGCGCCGACGGACGGGCCTGGCGCCGACTGTTCGAGGGGCCCTCAGAGGCGTACGACGCCATCGCCGACGACATCATGGGCCCGCTCATGCGCCTTCCCCGGCATCCTGTCCGCCTCGCCCGCTTCGGCATACCGGCACTCGCCCCCGCGTCGCTGCTGGCGAAGGCCTTCAGGACCGAAGAGGCCAGAGCACTGTGGGGCGGAGTCGCCGCGCACGCCTTCCACCCACTGGAGCGACCGCTCAGCGCGAGCATCGGGCTGGGCATCCTCACCGCGGGCCACCGCCACGGCTGGGCGGTGGCCGAGGGAGGCTCACGCCGCATCACCGACGCCATGGCGGCACTTCTGCTCGACCTCGGCGGGAAGATCGAGACGGGGATACGCGTGCGGTCGGTCGCCCAGCTTCCGCCCGCGGACGCGACCGTATGGGACGTGGCGCCCACGGCCCTGGCAGACATCCTCGGCGAACTGCTGCCGACACGGATCGCCCGCGCCTACCGGCGCTACCGCTACGGCCCGGGCGCGTTCAAGGTCGACTTCGCCGTCGAGGGCGGAGTCCCGTGGCAGGCCGAGTCGGCGCGGCAGGCCGGGACCGTGCACGTCGGCGGCACGTACGCCGAGATCGCGGCCACCGAGCGGGCGATCCATGCCGGACGGATGCCCGAGAGACCGTTCGTCCTGGTCGGGCAGCAGTACCTGGCCGACCCGTCGCGGTCCGTCGGCGACGTCCACCCCGTGTGGTCTTACGCCCATGTCCCGAACGGCTACACCGGTGACGCGACCGCGGCGATCATCGCGCAGATCGAGCGATTCGCACCCGGCTTCCGCGACCGGATCATCGGCACCGCGGTACGCACCACGCCCGGCTTCGCCGAGTACAACCCCAACTACGTCGGCGGCAACATCATGACCGGTGCCAAAGACATCCCCCAGCTCGTACTCGGCCCACGCCTCACGCTGCAGCCCTACGACACCGGGGTCCCCGGCCACTACCTGTGTTCCGCGGCCACCCCACCCGGCCCCGGCGCACACGGAATGTGCGGCGCCCATGCCGCCGAACGAGCACTGCGCCACCTGGGTGGTTGATCAGCGACGCCCCTTGTGTCGACGAGTACCTGCTGGGTAGCCGGCATCCGCGCCATCGAGGTTGCCGTGGATCCACGGCTGGTGCTCGCATTCGAGCGAGGCGGACGGCTTCGGTGGCCGGCCGGCTGCCATGTGCGGGGCCTGCGTGGCCCTGCGTCTCGGCAATCCATCGAACGAGCCGCTGCGAGGGTGAAGCCTCTGCACGCGGTAAGCGAATCCGCTGCGTGCGAGTCAAAGACTTGCGCCCGAGCGGGGGCGATCGTCTCGCCACCCAGCTGGGCTCGCCCTTCAGGGACGCGTTCTGGACGCAGGTTGGACACAAGGATCGGAAAGGACTGACAAGGGCTGAGAAGGGGTGAGAAGGGGTGAGGGGCCAAACCCCATCTGAGCTGGGAAAACGGCCAGGATCGGCATTGATCGGCAAGAGTCGCCAAGATTCTCAAAGGACTCATAATCCGTCGGCCGTGGGTTCGAGTCCCACCCGCCCCACCTGCGCAGGTCTCTGACCTGCGGAAACGTTCATTTTTGGGTGT